>DATEMG010000740.1:0-17807 GCA_035275805.1 Blastocatellia bacterium | reverse complement strand
GCTCGCTACCGCTCGCGGTACTGACTCGTCTTCATAATTTATCATCTTCCTTGCTGTTCAGGTGTGCGATGCGCTGGTTCTCACTCGACCGTATCAACGCTTCTATCGCCTATCGCCCTTCCGCGAAAGCCCGCCACGTGATAATCAAACTGTAAAATGCCGCAGCCTCTTAAGCCTGCCTAAGCTATAATCTTACCTGCCGCTCAAATCAGAATTTCGCATAGGGGCTTTTTGATAATGATCATCGCCGCGCTCGACATCGGCTCGAATTCGATCCATCTGGTCGTGGTTGAAACAGACCGCGAGAAGCCGTTTCGCGTGGTCGCGAGCGCGAAAGAGGCGGTTCGGCTGGGGCGCAGCTCGGCTCGCGATCAGCGGCTATCCGCCGCGGCGATGGACAGGGCCGTTGGCTGCCTGAAACGGTTCCGGCGCGTCGCCGAGTCCCACGGCGCGCGGGAATTGATCGCCGTCGCGACGAGCGCCGTGCGTGAGGCCGCGAACGGAGATCAGTTCATCACGCGGGCCGCCGAAGAAGCCGGGGTAGAAATTGATCTCCTTTCAGGAATTGAGGAAGCGCGCTTGATCGCGCTCGCGGTTTCGGTCAGATACAGGCAAAGCAATTGGCGCCAATCGCTCGTCATTGACATCGGAGGCGGCAGCACGGAATTGGCGGTGATGAAGAGCGGAGAGCCGACGACGCTGATTTCGTTCAAGCTCGGCGCCGTGCGTATGACGGAGCAATACGTGAAATCGGACCCGATCGGAGAGAAACAGTTGCGCCGCCTTCGATCGGAATCGCGCGAAGTGATAGCTCATCGCGCGCCCGAAATCGAAGCAGCCGGGATTGAAGCTTGCTACGGAACCTCTGGCACGATCAACGCGCTCGCCGCGCTCAGCCTGCGAAGACGGCTCGCGACGCGCGGAGGGCGGATGGCCCGCCGCCGCCTCGAACACTCGCTGACGCTCGATGAGTTGCGGGCGCTCAACGAGGAACTGGCGTCGTACACGCTCGACGAGCGCGTACGAGACGCGCGGCTCAACCGCCAGCGCGCCGAGATCATCGTAGCGGGCGGCCAATTGCTCGAGGCGCTGATGGAGACGTTGAAAATTGATGAGCTGGTCTCTTGCGATTGGGCGCTGCGTGAAGGCGTGATAATCGCCCATCTGGCGCGGCGCGTCGAGACGGTTACCACCTCTCCCGCGCGATTGGAACGCGACCCGAGCCTGCGAGGGGCGCTGGCTCTCTCGCGCCACTATCAAGCCGACCTGAAGCACGCGAGCCGGGTGGCTTACCTGTCCCAACAGTTGTTTGACGGGCTGCGCCCGCTGCATTCGCTCGGCGGCGAGCACCGGCGGCTGCTCGCCGCGGCGGCGCTGCTTCACGACATCGGTTATTTCGTTTCGCACAGCGGCCATCACAAGCATTCGGCCTACCTGATACAGAACAGCGAGCTGACCGGTTTTACTTCGCCGGAGGTGGCCGTCATCGCCAACGTCGCTTATTACCATCGCGGCGGCTTGCCCAAAGCGAAGCATGAATATTACTCAGACCTCAAGGTTCAAGACCGCGAGGTCGTGCGGAAGCTGGCCGCGTTGTTGCGCCTTGCCGACGCGCTCGATCGCGATCACGAAGGGAGCGTACGCGGACTGCGTTGTGAGATTGACGACGACGACGTCCGCATAGTCGCGCTCTGTTCGCGTGAGGCCGAGGCGATGCGGCGGCGTTTAGAGGAGCGCGCAGACCTTTTTACAGAGGTATTCGGCCGCGAGGTAGAATTGATCACGACTCTCGATGCGGCCGGTTGAGAGTTTAGGACTTACTTCTCGTATCGCTTGAAAAGCAGGGCGGCGTTTGTCCCGCCGAAGCCGAAGCTGTTCGAGAGCGCGTAACTCACGGCGGCATGTCGGGACGCGTTTGCGACGTAATCGAGGTCGCATTCCGGGTCTGGATTTTCGAGGTTGATTGTCGGCGGCAGGGTTTGGCGGCTGACGACCAGGGCGGTGATTCCGCCTTCCAGCCCCCCGGCGCCTCCGAGCAGGTGGCCGGTCATTGATTTGGTCGAGCTGGCGGCAAGTTTGTAGGCGTGGTCACCGAACGCGGCTTTGATCGCGTTGGTTTCGTTCTTGTCGCCGACGGGCGTCGATGTGCCGTGGACGTTGATGTAATCGATATGGCGCGGCTCGACGCCGGCGTCCTTGATCGCCTTCAGCATGACGCGGCGCGGGCCGTCCACGTCGGGCAGCGTGATGTGGAACGCGTCCGAAGTCATTGCGTAGCCGACGACTTCACAGTAAATCTTCGCTCCGCGGGCCTTCGCGTGCTCCAGCTCTTCGAGCAGCAGCACGCCCGCGCCCTCGCCGATGACGAAGCCGTCGCGGTCTTTGTCGAAGGGGCGTGAGGCGCGCGGCGGGTCGTCGTTCCGCGTGGAGAGGGCGCGCATCGCGGCGAAGCCCCCGACCGACATCGGAGTGATCGCGCCTTCGCTGCCGCCGCAGATCATGGCCACGGCGTCGCCGCGTTGAATAATCTTGAAGCTGTCGCCGATGGCGTGCGCGCCGGTGCTGCATGCGGTCGCGGTTGCCGAGTTCGGCCCCTTGGCTTTGCTGTAAATCGAGACGTATCCCGACGCCAGGTTGACGATCGAGGCCGGGATGAAAAAGGGCGAGATGCGCCCCGGTCCGCCTTCCAGCATCTTCGTGTGCTCGCGCTCGAAGACACCGAACCCCCCGATGCCGCTGCCGATGTATACGCCCACGTCTTCGGCCAGGTCGTCGGTGATCTTCAGGCCGGAGTCGTCTAGCGCCTCCTTCGCGGCGGCGACGGCGAAGTAGATGAAATAATCCATCTTCTTCAGCTCTTTCTTCTCGATGAATTTTAATGGGTCGAAGTTTTTGGTCTCGGCGGCGAACTTTACGGTGTGCTGGCTAGTGTCGAAACGGGTGATGTAATCGACGCCGCTGCGTCCTGCAATCAGGCCCGTCCAGGTCTCCTCGGTCGTGTTACCTAGCGGGCTGACGATACCGATGCCTGTGACGACAACGCGCTTCTTTGTGTTATCGCTATTCAAGGCTGCCTTCCTTCTCCCTGTACCGATTGCAGATTGCAGACTACGGATTGCGGATATAAGATGACCAATAATATTTCGCGCCTCCATGACAACAACCTCTCAAATCATTAAGACGGAATGAAATCACCTGTCAACCCTCTTCAACCCGCAACCCGCAACCCGCAATCTTCAATCCTCAATCAATAAATCTGCAATCCCGAGCGCTATTTGTTCCGGCGCTCTTCAATGTATGAGATGGCGTCGCGCACGCTCTGTATTTTTTCGGCGTCTTCGTCGGGGATTTCGATGCTGAACTCTTCTTCGAACCTCATCACCAGCTCGACCGTGTCGAGTGAATCAGCCCCCAGGTCGTCAATGAATCTGGCGTTTGGGGTGACCTCTGATTCCTCGACGCCGAGCTCATCCACAATGATTTGCTTAACCTTATCCTCAATTGATTCTGCCATGAATTCCTCCAGGAAAATTATTTGTCTTGGGGCAAATGTCAAATCACATATACATTCCGCCGTTAACGTTGATCACCTGACCAGTGATATAGCCTGCCTCATCCGAGGCCAGAAATGCAACACTATTTGCCACATCTAGATCGGTCCCGGGGCGTTTTAGCGGAATCTGTTCGAGCATTGCGTTGCGCGCCGCCTCGTTGAGCGCGGCGGTCATCGGCGTCTCGATAAATCCGGGGGCGACAGCGTTGACCGTGATGCTGCGCGAGGCGTATTCGCGCGCCACGGCTTTGGTTAGCCCGATAATCCCGGATTTTGCGGAAATGTAGTTGACCTGACCCGCATTGCCCGATTGAGCCACGACCGAGGTCAGATTAATGATACGCCCGCGCCGCGCCTTGACCATTATCGGTAGAACGGCCTGGGTCATCAGAAAGACGCCGGTCAAATTGGTGTTGATTACGTCGTCCCAATCCTCACGCTTCATGCGCAGCATCAGCCCGTCGCGCGTGATGGCGGCGTTGTTGACAAGAATGCCGAGCTGTCCGAGTACCGATGAAACTTTTTCTACCGCGGCTTTGATTTCCGCCGCGTCGCCCATGTCGCCTTTGACGGCCAGCGCGCGGCGGCCCTCGGCGCGAACCTCTTCCGCGACGGCCTCACATTTATCCAGCGAACGCGCCATCACAGCCACATCCGCGCCACATCGGGCGAGAACCAGCGCCGTGGCGCGGCCGATGCCCTGAGAGCCGCCTGTTACTAGAGCGATTTGTCCATCTAAACTAAACATATTGATTACAGCGTTTCATTGTTCATTGTTCATTGTTCATTGTTCATTTGCCAATTGCCGGAACTAAATGGCAAGTAATGACAAATCTAAAATGAACAATGAACAATGAACGGCGTCAAACGCTTTGTCTGCCTCTCATTGCGATCGCAGCGATTCGACCGTGGCCTGCAGGCTCGCCTGATCTTCGACGTTGAGCAATTTGACATCGCGCCCCGCGTCTTTTGCAATAGCCTTAACCAATCCGATCAAAACCTTGCCGGGGCCGATTTCCACGAAGGTATCCACGCCTTCGTCGAACATCTTTATCACGCTCTCGGTCCAGCGCACGGGCGCTGAGATCTGGCGGATCAGCGCGTCGCGCGATTGCGGGCCGTCGGTTACGACCGCCGCGTCGACGTTGTTGACGATCGGGGACGAAAGGTCGCTGAAATGCGCGGCGTTGAGAGGCTCGACCATCTTCTCCTGCGCGGGCCGCATCAGCGCGGAATGGAACGGCGCGCTGACATTTAACATCTTCGCGCGCCGCGCGCCGCGCGCCTTGCATTCTTCGACGGCGCGCTCGACGGCCTCTTTGCTCCCGGCGATGACGACCTGTTCGGGCGAGTTGAAGTTCGCGGGCGAGCAGACCTGATCCAAGGCTGCCGCCTCGCAGGCTTCGACGACCTTCTCCGCTCCGATTCCGAGGATCGCCGCCATCGCGCCTACGCCGACCGGAACCGCCTCCTGCATCAATTCGCCGCGGCGGCGGACCAGACGCGCGGCGTCGCTAAGACTCAAAGCGCCGGCCGCGACCAGCGCCGAATATTCGCCGAGGCTGTGGCCTGCGACGAAGTCCGGCTTGAATCCTTTTTCAGAAAGCGCGCGAAAAGCGGCAGTGGAGGCCGTCAGAATCGCTGGTTGCGTGTTCGCCGTGAGCTGCAAATCCTCTTCCGGTCCGTTGAAGCAGAGGTCGCTCAGCCCGAATCCCAGCGCCAGATCGGCCTCGTCGAAAGCGGCGCGCGCGGCGGCGCCGCTCTCCGCCAGATCGCGACCCATTCCTGCGCGCTGTGACCCCTGGCCCGGAAATATGAATGCTAGCTTGCCCATCTTAAATCAGAACAGCAAAGAAGATCGAAGATTGAGGATCGAGGATCGAATATCGCATTTTGCGCAATAACGCATCCTCGATCCTCAATCCTCGATCCTCGATCCTCGATCCTCGATCCTCAATCCTCAATCCTCAATCCTCAATCCTCGGTTTCGCCGCTGGTCAAAGCCATTTTGCTCAACTCATTCTCGATGCGCTCGCTCAGGTTGGCTTTGTAGAACTCCTTGGCGATGCGGATCGCATTGCGAATGGCTTTGGGCGTCGAACTGCCGTGACAGATCAAAACGACCTGCTTGCATCCCAACAGCGGTGCGCCGCCGAATTCCGAATAATCGAGGCGCTTCTTAACGCTGCGGAAAGCCTGTCGCGACAGGATCGCGCCGGTCTGCGTCAACACCGTCTGCCCCAGTTCGGTCTTGAGCAGGCCCATGATCGCCTCGACGAGACCTTCGCTGGTTTTCAGAATGACGTTGCCGGTAAAACCGTCGCAAACAATCACGTCGACATCGCCGGTGAAGATGTCGCGCCCTTCGACGTTCCCAATGAAATTGACCGGGGCGTCTTTCAAAAGGATCTGCGATTCTTTGGTCAGGTCGTTCCCCTTGATGTCCTCCTCGCCGATGCTCATCAATCCGACTCGCGGGGCTCGCACCCCCAGGATGGACCGCGAGTAGATCGAACCCATAATCGCAAACTGCTCCAGGTGCTCCGCCTTACATTCGGCGTTGGCGCCGACGTCGAGCAGGACCGTGCCCTGGCCGGTGATCGTGGGGAAGATGCCCGCAAGCGCCGGGCGGTCTACGGAGGGCAGCGTCCCGAGCACGAGCTTGGCCGTGGCCATGACCGCGCCGGTGTTGCCGGCGCTGACCATGCCGTGCGCCTTGCCTTCGCGCACAAGGCGGGCCGCCACGCGGATGGAAGAATCACGTTTGCGGCGCACCGATTGCGCCACCGGATCGTGCATGGTGATCACTTCCGAGGCGTTGACCACTTCGATGTGCAGACGCTGTCGGCGCGGGTTCGCGACGCCTTGCCGCCGCAGTTCCGCGCGGATGCGCTCTTCCTGGCCGACAAGGAGAATACGGGCGCGCAGGTCGCGCGCCGCCTGGATTGCGCCTTCAACCTCTACGGCGGGGGCGTTATCCCCACCCATTGCGTCAACGGCGATAGTGGTGAGCATGGGGAAGGATTCGTTCATGTCGCGGTGAGCGACGCGCTGAAACAGTTAAATCGCAGTTCGTAGTCCCGCCTTTAGGCGGAAGCGTTTGGCGTTGCGAAATGGATCTGCGTCTGACATTTCCGCCTAAAGGCGGGACTACGAACGATCTTTCGAGGAAACTCAACGGCAACTGAAACAGGTGAAACGATGTGAAAATATTCCTATAGCTCTTTCGAAATCACAGTGCGCCCGGCGTAAAAACCGCAACTCGCGCAGACTCGGTGCGGCTTTCTCATCGACCCGCAGTTCGGGCATGCTGTCAAATTAATGGGCTTCAGCGCATCGTGCGCGCGTCGTTTGCGGCTGCGCGATTTTGAGTGGCGTCTTTTAGGATTCGGCATGACATATCTCCAAAATAAATTAGCAAGCTGATTCGGTGGAATCAGGTGAGTTCAATTCTTCATTCTTCCATCTCAGCCTTGAAATCGGCCAAGGCCCGCCATCGCGGGTCAATCTGGGGCTTGCACTGGCATTGTTCGACGTTCAAATCGGCGCCGCACTGGGGGCACAGCCCGGGGCAGTCTTCGCGGCACAACACGCGACTGGGAAGACTCAATTCCAGTTGCTCTAGGATCATCTCGTCCAGATCGATCTGGTCATTTTCGTAGACGGCAAAATCCAGATCGCGTTCGAACAACTCGCGCTCACCGCCCTGGTTGCGGGCGCCGTCGGCGGGCGCATAGAACAGATCGAAAGGGATCTCGGCCCGGATAGTGACTTCGTTCAAACACCTGTCGCAGGGGGCGGAGATACCGGCCTTGATTTCTCCACGCAACCGTATGTCCTGCCCGGCGCGTATCGCGCGGCCACCGACCAGAGGCGGCTCCTCTAACTTAAAATCGTACTCTCTTGTATCCAGTTCGCCTGCCTCGTACTGGCGCTTGAACTCAAGCCCGTCGGGAGGCATTCGCGCTAGTGAGATGATCATAAATCCCCCTGCGTCGGCAAAGGGCCTAATTATAGTTTGGGTAAGGGGTTTGTCAACCACACCTCACGGCGAGGAAATTTCTCAAAATTTCTATACGGCATTGAGCTTTTCATATAAATTTTGCTATGATGCCGCCGCCAATGATCTTGACCCTGTGATCATTGTGCTCATCCCCAAAATCTAATGTATCCAGCAATTCAATTTGCCAGGGATCGCTCGTTGCCTAACACTGAAGCCTCGGTAGAAGTACATATCATCCCTCACAGAAGCAGTAAGGTAGGACGACATGCGTTTAGGGTCTATCGATTTCGAGGGTGTCTTTATGGAGAGAGTGAAAATCACGTCGCCACAAGTATGTGTGGCGCTCGCGGCGCTCTTCTTGTGCTTATGTCCCTTGACGGCCAACGCGCAAGCGCGCCGGATTAACGGTTACGCGGTACAGGTCGCGGCGCTGACTTCTCAGAGGTCCGCTGACGAACTGGTGCGCGGGTTGAGCGTTCGGGGGATGAACGCATACCGCATCGGGGGCATGTCATATGGCATGCGCAAAACGTCGGCGCTTCATCGCGTGCGCATCGGCAATTTTCCGACCATCGCGAGCGCCAGCGCTTACGCCGAGAAGTTGCTAGGCGCGGGGCTGCTCGCGTCCTACGCGATCGCCGCTTACGAGCCTCCCAACAAAGTCGGTTCCAATCCGAGCTGGAAACTCCCGACCTTCGCTCAAAAGAATTCGAAAAGACGGTTCATGCCTGAAGTGATAGACGTGGTCGCCGCCATCGGCTCGCGCGGGTGGCTGTTGCTTTCGAGCGAGAGCATAAATCTGACGGCGCTTAGCGGGAACTCCGCGATCAGTCGAGAACTCATCGAACTGATCACCTACATCGGTTCGCGCGGATGGGGTTTGAATAATAACTTTGTGAAATTCCTGTGGGCCGCAGCGCCGATAAACATCGCCAAGCTGCCGAGCGCGATCATCGCCGACACGCCCACTACGCCGCCTCCGCCGAGCGCAAGTTCGAGCGCGTTGAATGCGGCCGCGCCAGAGATCGGCAGGAGGGAACTGGCCCCTTCAGTGCCGACAGCTTCGCCGGGCCTTAGGTCTCGTGGCTACAGTCCTCCGACGGATTTGCAGGGCGCCATCGAAATGCGTGGCGGGCGAATGTTTATGACGCTGCGCAACGCCGACCCGGATAGGGTCTTCAGCGGCGTCGCGCGCGTTTCGCTAACCGAGGAGCAGCGGCAACAGGACGTCACGCCGGTAAGTGTTACGCTGCTGCCGGATAAGGAAGTGGCGTTCCCGCTGGACGACGCGACGCTGACGAATGGCGATTGGATTTTAATGGTCTACGATCTGAACGGAGCGGCCCGCCTGATTCGCGGCGCGTCTCTCGCCCCGCCCAAAGCGCCCGCGCAGGCTCCAGGCGCCTCAAATATAGCCGAGGCCGTCCCAGGACCGGAGGTCCCACCTGCTTACGTCACCGGCGTTTACGACGCCACCAGCTGGACGCAGCCGCAGGTCTCGCCGCAAGTTCAGAATATTGAAGGGCAAGACGTTGTGGTCACTGCTCCCGCTACCCCGGCTGTGCAGGACAGCGCCACAAACTATTCCGCCGGCGCCCCTAATACAACGCCTCAAATAGAAAACTCTCCAGGGCAGGTCGTCGCGGCCTTGCGTCAAATCGCAGTCACTAGCGAAAACGTGACGCTCGAATTAGAAATCGCGGCGCAGAATCCCCTTAAAAATGTCACGGTCACTTTGCGCGCCGGCGATTTTCAAGACGTCCGTCAGGCGTTCATTCCAACGAATCAGGGGCGTGTGCCGTTCCTCGTTCCGGTCGCATTTGCGTCGACCGGACTTTTTTACGAGGTCAGGGATGAGGCCCAACGCGTGCTCACCAGCGGTACCAGCAGTCTAGGCAAATAAAGATCGAGGATTAAGGATCGAAGTTCGCATTGATAGATACATCTATAAATACATTTTGATAAATACATTGAGGGTTAGGCGAGCAGTAGTGACCAACTCTTTTATTAAGGTCGCTGCAGCTCCCTGCGCCGTATCACCTTCAAGTGTCCCACAGGTTTTCACTGCTTCCAGTACCGAACCCCAATCTTTAGAAGTGGTCTTGACATTTTTCCTGATAGCGGTGAAGATTTGCGCCTTAACAAATCCGAAATTTCACAAGCTTCGGGTTTTCTTCGAGCAAGCAAGTCTAGGGAATAAAATAGAAAATTTTTCTCTGAGCGAGGTGGAGGTCTTTCTTATATGCCACAACTCTTCACCCGCAGCACGAATACGCTAGCGCGATTGAGCATAGCTGTAGTCATTTTACTTCTCGGGCTGGGCGGGTGGTTAGTCCTTGAACTCAATCGTTCACCATTTGTTACAAAAGCGTTCGTGGCGCGGGAGCAGCCGGTTCAATTCTCGCACAAGCACCATGCGGGTGATGACGGGATTGATTGCCGATATTGTCATACGACCGTCGAGACGGCGGCGAGCGCGGGAATGCCAGCGACCAAGACGTGCATGAATTGCCATTCGCAATTATTTGCAAATAGTCCCTACCTGGAAATCGTGCGCGAAAGCTGGCGCACCGGCCGACCGATCAAATGGACGCGCGTCCATGACCTCCCTGATTTCGCCTACTTCAACCACAGCATTCACGTCAACAAAGGCGTCGGGTGTTCCACCTGCCACGGGCAGGTGGACGATATGCCTTTGATGTGGAACACATCGTCGCTGCAGATGGAGTGGTGTCTCCAATGCCACCGCAATCCCGAAAAGGTTTTGCGGCCGAAGAGCGAGATTACCAATATGCAATGGCCGAAGGATTTGGATAAGAACAAATATCCGAACGGCTGGGATCAAGCCAAAGAAGGTCCCGCACTGGCCACGAAATACAAGATCCAGCCGACCGATGTGCTGACGAGCTGTTCAACTTGTCATAGATAAGATAAGTGGTTGGTTGTCAGTTGTGGGTTGTCGGCTAAGAGACGAATCGCAAGTCGCCTCTTACCGACCGCCGACTATCAGGCGCCATCCTCCAACAATCGAAACTAATGTCTCATCGAGATCATCACCATGACATCGCGCCTATACGCGAAAAAATACGTAAAGGCATAGATAAAAGACGGGAATTTTGGAGAAGCCTGGAAGAGCTGGCAGACACAGAAAAGTTCCGCGAGTTCCTTCACCGCGAATTTCCCGCCGTAAACCCGTCCGAGGCCGACCCATCCTGGCTGGATCCTACGGGCCGCCGCAACTTCTTGAAGCTGATGAGCGCGTCGCTCGCCTTCGCTGGCTTGACGGCATGCACCAACCAGCCGAAAGAGACCATCGTCCCTTATGTCAAGACGCCTGAGGGGCTGGTTCCGGGCAAGCCGCAATTTTACGCGACGGCAATGCCGCTCGGCGGCGTGGCTTCGGGGCTGCTGGTCGAGAGCCACGAAGGCCGCCCGACCAAGATCGAAGGCAACCCCGACCATCCAGGGTCTCTGGGCGGCACGACAGTTTACGAGCAGGCTTCGGTGCTCACCCTCTACGACCCAGACCGTTCGCAGACCATGCTCTATCTGGGCGATCCGCGAACCTGGGGCGAATTTCTAAACTCGTTCAGCCAGGACCTTGAAGACCAGCGCAAGAAGCAAGGCGCCGGATTGCGCATCCTGACTGAAACCTCCACCTCGCCCAGCTTCGCCGATCAGATGAACAAGGTGAAGGCCGCGTTCCCCCAGGCGAAATGGCATACCTATGAGCCGGCCTCGCGCAACGGGGCGCGGCTTGGCGCGCAAATGGCCTTCGGCCAGCCTGTCAACACGGTCTATCAATTCGACAAAGCCAATTGTGTGCTCTCGCTCGACGCCGACTTCTTGACCAGCGGGCCGGGCAGCGTCCGTTACGCGCGCGATTTTATAAGTCGTCGCCGGCTGACCGGCGGTTCGAATGAGATGAACCGCCTCTACGTCGCAGAGAGCACACTGACGGCGACCGGGGCCAAGGCCGATCACAGGTTGCCGATCCGCGCCGGCGAGGTCGAGGCCTTCGCGCTCGCCGTCGCGTCTGCTGTCGGCGCTACAGGCCTGCCGTCGGCGAATTTAACCGGCGACGCCGCGAAATTCGCTGAGGTCGTGGCCAAGGACCTCAAGGCGAACAACGGCAAGAGCATCGTCATCGCAGGCGAGCATCAGTCCGCCTCGGTTCACGCCATCGCCCACGCGATCAACGCCGCTCTGGGCGCGCCCGGCGCGACGCTCTATTACACCGACCCGCTCGAGATCGATCCGGTCGATCAGATCGCCTCGATCACCGAACTGGTCAACGATCTGAACGCGAAAAAAGTCGAATTGCTGGTGATCATCGGCGCCAATCCGGTATACAACGCGCCGATATTCAGCGGAGGCCAGATCTTCCTGGACGCGATGAAGAATGCGCCGAAGCGCGTCCACATGGGGTTGTTCAACGACGAGACCGCCGTCAATTGCCAGTGGCACGTCTCCGAGACTCATTTCCTGGAAGCATGGAGCGACGCGCGCGCTTACGACGGCTCGTTCTCGATCATCCAGCCGCTGATCCAGCCGCTCTACAACAGCAAATCACCGCACGAACTGCTAGCCGCTATGCTCGATCAGGGCGGCAAGAGCAGCTACGACATCGTCCGCGATTACTGGCGGCCGCAGCCGCAATTCGGCGCCAATTTCGACCAGAACTGGAAACAGTCGCTTCACGACGGCGTGGTCGCGAACTCCGCGCCGCCGCCCAAGACCGTCGCGCTCAAGGGCGACCTGGCCGCTGCGATCAAGCCGGCGACGCCAGGCAAATACGAGCTCGTCTTCCGGCTCGACCCCAGCGTTTACGACGGGCGCTTCGCCAACAACGCCTGGCTGCAAGAGCTTCCCAAGCCGATCAACAAAATCGCCTGGGACAATTTCGCGATCATCAGCCTGAAGACCGCTAACGAACTGGGGCTGGCGTCGGAAACCGAGCCGCAGAGGGCCAACGCGAAAATGATTCGGCTCTCCAACGAAGGCCTCACTCCTCTGGATATGCCTGCCTGGGTTCAACCCGGACACCCCGACAATTCGGTCACTGTCTACCTGGGCTACGGACGCCAGCGCGCGGGCGCGGTCGGCGACGGCCACGGCTTCAACACCTATTCGATCCGCACCGTCAACACTCCCTTCATCGCCGGAAACGTTCAACTCGAGAAGGTCGAAGGCGAATACCAGCTGGCCGGGCAACAGGAGCATTTCAACATCGACGCGAGCGGCATCGGCGTCGAAGCCTTCATCCCCGAGTCGGACGACCTGACCGGGCGCCACATCGTCCGCACCGCGACGCTCGAAGAGTACAAGAAGGACCCGCAGGTTCTGCACCACGGGGCGCACAAACCCGGCGAAGATGTGACGATGTATCCCGAATGGGAGTACGACGGCTACGCCTGGGCCATGTCGATCGATATGAACGCATGCGTCGGCTGCAACGCCTGCGTCGTCGCGTGCCAGTCCGAGAACAACACTGCGGTCGTCGGCAAGGAGCAGGTCATCAAGGGGCGGATTATGCACTGGCTGCGGATCGACACTTACTTCCGCGGAGGAACCGACAACCCGCAGGTCTTTTTCCAGCCGATGATGTGCCAGCACTGCGAGAAGGCGCCGTGCGAGGTCGTCTGCCCGGTGAACGCCGCGGTCCATGACGCCGAGGGGTTGAACCTGCAGGTCTACAACCGCTGCGTCGGCACCCGCTACTGTGCGAACAACTGCCCGTGGAAGGTGCGCAGATTCAACTACCTGCTCTTCGGCGACTGGGACACGCCGAGTTTGAAGCTCGCGCGCAACCCGGAAGTCACCGTCCGCTCGCGCGGAGTGATGGAGAAATGCACGTTCTGCCTCCAGCGCATTATGGGCGCCAAGATCGCGTCCGAGAACCAGAACCGCACGGTGCAAGACGGTGAGATTCAAACCGCCTGCCAGTCGGCCTGCCCGACCGAGGCGATCGTCTTCGGCGACATCGGGCAGAAGAGCAATCCCAAGGGCCAGGCGCCGCAGACGCGCGTGGCAAAGCTCAAGGCGGAGCCGCGCGATTACGCGGCGCTGGGCGAATTGAACACCCGCCCGCGCTTGACTTATTTGGCCGCGATTCAGAACCCGAACCCCGAACTCGGCGGCGATCACAGCAAGTCAGGAGAGAAGCATGGCTGAAGTAAATAGAGAGGCCGAAGGCTACGTCGACCTTCGACCGCCGGTCATGGGGCCGGGGCAGAATTTCAACTCGATCGCCAAGAAGATCGGCGACATCGTGTTGATGCGCGGCTTCAAGAAGGGCTGGGTCTTCGGATTCATGATTGCCTTTCTGGGGTCGGTGATGATGTTCAACACCATCGCCTATCTGGTCCTGAAGGGCGTAGGGATCTGGGGCAACCAGATTCCGGTCGGCTGGGCGTTCGACATCATCAACTTCGTATGGTGGATCGGAATCGGGCACGCGGGCACGCTGATCTCGGCGATCCTGCTGCTGCTCAGGCAGGGGTGGCGCAACTCGATCAACCGCTTCGCCGAGGCGATGACGCTTTTCGCGGTCGCCTGCGCGGGACTGTTCCCGCTCTTTCACACCGGCCGCCCGTGGATGGCCTATTACCTCTTCCCGCTCCCGAACACGATGAGCATGTGGCCGCAATTCCGCAGCCCGCTGATGTGGGACGTCTTCGCGGTCTCGACCTATCTGACGGTCTCGGCGCTCTTCTGGTTTATGGGACTGGTCCCCGACTTCGCCACGATGCGCGACACGGCCAAGAAGAAGTGGCAGAGGGTCGTCTTAGGCATGCTGGCTATGGGCTGGCGCGGCGACGCGCGCCACTGGCATCGCTACGAGACGGCGTATTTGCTGCTGGCCGGGCTTTCGACGCCGCTGGTGCTCTCGGTCCACACGATCGTGTCGTTCGACTTCTCGACCGGCATCGTCCCGGGCTGGCACGCCACCATCTTCCCACCCTACTTCGTCGCGGGCGCCGTCTACGCCGGCTTCGCGATGGTGCTCACGCTGGCCATCCCGGTGCGCAAGTTTTACGGCCTCGAAGATTTCATCACCATGCGCCACATCCGCAATTGCTGCAAAGTGATGCTAGCCACCGGATTGATCGTCGCCTACGGTTATCTGATGGAAGCCTTCTTCGCCTGGTACAGCGGCAACACCTTTGAGCAGTTTATGATGAAGAACCGCATGTTCGGCCCGTACGGGATGATCTACTGGCTGCTGATACTCTGCAACGTGCTGGTCCCGTCGCTGCTCTGGTGGAAGAAGATGCGCGATAACCTGTTCGTGATCTTCATCATCTCGATGTTCATCAACGTGGGCATGTGGCTGGAGCGCTTCGTGATCATCGTCATGAGCCTCAACCGCGACTTCACGCCGTCGGCGTGGCGCATGTATTACCCGACGATCTTCGACTTCACTATGTTCTTCGGGACGGTCGGCTTCTTCCTGACGATGATGTTCCTCTTCATACGCTTCGTCCCGATGATCCCGATCTTCGAGATGAAGTCGCTGCTGCCCGAAGCCAAGGTGGACGAGAGGAAGGTCAAGGAACTCGAACGCGAGGAAGGCCGCGGGCCAATCGGCTCATCGCCGCTCCCGCAGTATGGTGATTAAAAAAAGGGAGACAGGGTTTACAGGATTCATCAGGATGATTTCGAGAATAATCCTGCTAAATCCCGTGAATCCTGTCTAAAAGAGATATGACTACACAGGAAGAACTGATTAGAGAGGAAGCGTTGACGACGGCGGAAGGCGGAGGGAATTATGGCCTGATGGCCGAGTTCGACTCCCCGAGCGCGGTCGTCGCGGCGGCGCGGCGGATTTACGGGGAGGGTTATCGCCGAATCAACGCCTATTCGCCATTCCCGATCGAAGAGCTTTCGCATGCCATCGGGTTTCACCGCGATTACGTGGCGCTGTGTACGCTGATTTGCGGCGTCCTCGGCGCGCTGGGCGGTTTCATGCTGCAGTACTGGACCGGGGGCATCGATTACCCGCTCAACGTCGGCGGGCGTCCGCTGATGAGCCTGCCGTCGTTCATTCCGATCACGTTTGAATGCACGGTGCTGCTGGCGGCGTTCGGCGCTTTCCTCGGCAACCTGCTGATGAATCGGTTGCCGCAGCCCTATCACCCGACCTTCAACGTGCCGAGCTTCGCTCGCGCGTCGCAGGACCGCTTCTTCCTGTGCGTCAAATCGGACGACCCGATGTACAACAGGACGAAGACTCGCGCCTTCCTTGAAAGCCTGGGAGCGATAGAGGTGAGCAATGTCGAAAAGTAGATTGAAAATAGTCGGTCTGGTGCTCTGCCTGGCGGCGGTCTTCTCGGTTTCGGCCTGCCGTCAGGACATGCACGACAACCCACGGTTCGAAGTCAACGAGGACGGCGCGAACCGGCAGCCGCCCGAAGGCACGGTCGCGCGCGGCTCGCTTGCGCTGGCCGTCGCCGCGCCGAAGGCGGCCGTGCCGGGGCAAGTCGGTTCGGTCGGCGAAGACGGATTCCCGTTCAAACTCAGCGCTGACGCCGAGACGCGCAAGAAAGAGATCGTAGAGATTCTCGATCGCGGCGAAAGCCGGTTCAACATCACCTGCCTGCCCTGCCACGGCAAACTGGGGGATGGCAAGGGAATGGTCGCGCTGCGGGGGTTCCGCCATCCTCCGACTTATCACCAGGATCGTTTGCGCAACGCCCCGACCAGTCACTTCTACGACGTAATGACCAACGGCTTCGGCGCGATGCCGAGCTATGCCGAGGTCGTGACGCCGGAAGACCGCTGGAAGATCATCGCCTACATCCGCGCGCTGCAGGCGAGCCAGAACGCCAGGGAGAGTGAGTTGAACGCCGACGACAGGCAAAAGTTGGGAGCGGCTGACAAGGCAGGCGAGAAATCGGGCGCGCCCGCGCCCACCCCAGGAGGACATGGCAATTGACGAACAATAATTTCACTCCTCCGGCCGATCTCGGACGGCTCCAAAACATTTCGGTAGGCGTCGGGTTGGTCGGATTAATCATCTGGATTATCGGCGCCGTCGTTTCGAGTGATAGGTTAGACACCTTCTTTCATTCTTACCTGGTCGCATTCGTCTTCTGGACTAGCGTCGCGCTCGGCTGCCTGGGATTTTTGATGATCCAATATTTGGGAGGCGCAAGCTGGGGGCTTTTGATCAGGCGGCAGCTCGAAGCCGGATCGCACGCGCTCTGGCTGATGCTCCTACTTTTTCTGCCGATCGCGATCGTCGGGCTGAAGAGCCTCTACGGTTGGGCGGACCCGGGCAGGATCACAAACGCGACCGAGCTCAGGCTGATCGACCACAGAAGCTCATGGATGAATCAGACCGGCTTCCTCATTCGCGGCGTCATTTATTTCGTCGTCTGGATCGGGTTGGCGTCCTACCTGCGCAAATGGTCGAAGCAGCAGGACGAGAACCCCCACATGAGCTCCGTGCAGCGGGCGCAGAATCTGAGCGGCCCCGGATTCGTGCTCTTCGCCCTGGCGGTCACGTTCGCGGGAGTCGACTGGGTGATGTCGCTCGACATCGAATGGTTCTCGACGATCTTCGGGCTGCTGATGCTGATAGGGCAGGGCGTTTTGGCGATGGCGTTTTTGATCACGATCGGGGCCTACTTGTCGGGGCGCGAGCCGATGGATCGCGTCTATCAGCCGAAGCATTTCCACGACCTGGGCAAGCTGCTGCTGACGGTGGTGATGGTCTGGGCCTACTTCTCGTTCTCGCAGTTGCTGATCATCTGGTCTGGCAACCTGCCCGAAGAGATTCCC
The DNA here is from genome assembly GCA_035275805.1 of Blastocatellia bacterium. GTDB lineage: Bacteria > Acidobacteriota > Blastocatellia > RBC074 > RBC074 > JAJVID01. The sequence continues at coordinate 465 of DATEMG010000740.1, read as the reverse complement.
TGGTACCTGGAACGATTCAAAGGCCAGTGGCGGTGGTTAGGCGTGGCCTTGATCCTGCTCAATTTCGCGCTGCCGTTCATGCTGCTGCTGTCGCGCGATCTGAAGCACAACCGGCGTCGCTTGATGGCGGTGGCCTGTCTGCTGATCGCGATGCGCTTCGTCGACCTGCTCTGGCTGATCGCGCCGGAGTTCGAAGGCGGGCACGCGGGGGAGGCCCGTCATTATGGGCTGTCGGTCGCGAGCTACATCAATTACACAGCCGCGGTGATCGGGGTGGGGGGCTTCTGGCTCGGTTGGTTCTTCTACCAACTGCGCCAACGCGCGTTGGTCCCGCACAACGATCCTCAATTGCGCGAGGTGTTGGCCAGGGGTGAGCATCTTTTGAGTTTTGAAGGATATTGAGACTTGGACGCTGGTACAGTACCGCGCGCGTAAGCAAGCGGTTGACTGATAAAGAGACCGCTT
>DATEMG010000739.1:0-12256 GCA_035275805.1 Blastocatellia bacterium | reverse complement strand
GGCCGAAGCTAGCAGGCAAGGATGCCTGCGCTCCCAGGCGCCATACAGTTGGGCCCCGATTTTCATCGTTTCAGGACGTCGCGGCGCCACATGACGGCTTCTCTGAAGAGTCAAAATCATTTCCGCCCCAGAAACCGAATACGCGCAGTAAAGACGCGCCCCTGAATTCCGCTGAAACGGAGAAATTGAGTAGAGTTGATATTGTTGTCTACCGCGAACGCGTTCTGTCTGTTTGTGATGTTGTTGAACCCACCGCGCAGAGCGAGGTTTAGACTCAGCAACCGGACCCTCCGCTCGGCGTGCAAATTCAGTGAAAAAAAGGAGGGAAAGCGGCGAGAATTAGGCGCTTCGACCAGGCGCCGGTTCTGGTCGAAGATGCTGAACGGATAGCCGCTACGCCATTCAAGCGAATACGCCAGGTCGAATTTCTTCACCAGCGGGGCCCAGCCCCATGAAATCAGGCGGTGCGGCGCGTCCCAATCGAGTGGCCCACCCGCCTGTGGGCTGAAGATTGGCGTGTCCAGGCTGAAATCGAGGGCGGTGTCGGTTCGCGCGGAAGAAGCCGTGTAGGAAGCGAAGACCATATAATTTGCCTTGAACGCCCGGCGCGCTGTCAGGCTGAACGCGTCGTAGCTATCGTTGCGCGTATTGCCCAGCTCAAGAACGGTCATGAGTTGTCCCAGCTGCGCCCCATCTTGCAATTCGAACGCGTAACCGTCCACCCCCCGCCTCCCGATCCATTCCGCGCGGAAATAAACATCCGACGGCAGCTTTCTCTCGAACTCCATGCTCCACCCGAAGGAGCGCGGAGCTTCCAACCGATCCTCGTTCATGATGAAAGCCGTTTCCACCGATCTGTTGGCCAGCAGCGATATGCCGTCACGCGCAAAGAACTGCTCTAAGCGCCGCCCCTCCAGTGGGCGCGTCACGAAATCGAGATTCGAAGCGTCATAAAAAATACCGGCTCCCAAGGACAGCCTCGTCTCGCCGTCTTTCGTCAGCAAGGCGCTCGCCGCCAAGCGCGGGGCCGGCAGAATCCGCCGGACAATGCTGTCACGGTCAAGCCTCAGGCCGGTTTCGATCAGCAGCCGATCCGTGACGGCCCACCGGTCTTGCAGGTAAGCGCCGACCTCGAAATTGTCGACGCGTGATTGCGTGATGCCGTCAAAACGGATTTCGCTCGCAATGGTGTTGTCCCCGCGAACGATCTGAATCGGGCTGCGGTCCAGGAGCCGGTCATAAACAATATGATTGACGTCCGTTCCCAGCTTGACCTCGTGCCTTCCGCGCCATTCCGCCGGCGAAAGCGTTATGTTCGCGAGTCCTTGAAGGCGGCTGGTAGCCACCTCCGATCTCTTAAAAAAGCTGCCTCTCGCCGTTCCGGGAATGAGTTGATAAGGATCATCGCCATGCGGCCGGATGGCGGATCTGAATCGGCTTGCCGCCAGTCCGGTCTCAACCCTGAGTCCATTGGGGCGAAAAACCTGATCCTTCAACGTGAGAAGATAGAGGTCCTGTTTCAGCTCGGGCGCGGTCCCAAGGGGTGTGACGCCTGACAGACCGGCATTCTCCGAATGGAACTGATTCATGAGCGCCCCGATGTTCACAAGATGAGTCGGAGAGAGATTGACCTGGGCCTTGGCAAGCTCACCAAAGCGCCAGGGCGTGTTCCGATTGGAGCCCTGGGGAAGATCGTTGCGAATGTCTAGGTTCACTTCGGCGTCGGAGGCGGAATAAAACCACGCGCGCCCTTTCTGAAACGGCCCGCCAATGGCCAGTCGCGGCGTCCAGCTGTCGAGTTTGACGCCCCCGAGGAATTGGGCCGAAGGCGCTAAATCAGTCGCCGCGACGCGAAACCGGTCATCGCCCATTCCGGTCGTCAAATTCAACACGCCGCCCGAAGCCTTGCCGTATTCCGCGGAAAATCGGCTGCTCTGAATTTCGATCTTGCGCAGCGCGTCCGGGCTGACCCTCAAATCCAGCAGCCCCGACGCGGGATGAGTAATGTTGAACCCGTCGAGGGCGTAGAAGCTCTGATAAGAGGCTGCGCCATTGAGGTGAAGCTGCCCCGTAGAATCCTGATGCGCCCTGGGAAGGTACGCCACCATATTTTTGAAATCGCGCTTCCTCGGGTAAGGGAGGTTGGTAATCTCGCGGGCGCCGATCTCGTCGCTCGCCGCCGTTCTCGAATGATCGATGGTCGGCGGCGCGCTCGTCACATCGACGGAATCCCGGATCTCCTGTGTATGCCCCAGGACGATCTCAAGGGTTTCGGCCTTTCCCACTTCCACACGCTCCAGCTTGGCGCTATAAAATCCAAACTTCTCCACGCGCGCATGATAAAGGCCCGGCGCAACGCCGGTCATTGTGACTCGCCCCGCGAAATCGGTTTCCCACGTGGCGACCGGGCGGGAGCCTTCCCCGTACAAATAGACCTTCGCCGACGTGACCGGCGCGCCATTTTCATCCCGCACTATAAGAACAAACGTCGTCTCCTGCTGCGGAGCGGAAACCGCGGCCGGCGGGGGGTCTTGCGGCGGAGCGGAAACCTGGCCGGGCGGGGGGTCTTGCGGCGCCCGCCGGAAAGATGTCAAAGGTGACTTAGGGGAGGAGCTGCTCTCGTTATTGCTGGCGCCAACCCAAATGGGTGATTGAAATTCGACCAGCAGAAAAATACCGAGACATATACGAAGTGAGGATCGTGTCATGTATGGCCTCCTACTCTAAATCGGAGACTCCAATGGCGGGACAGACTAAAGTCCGTACCACTGAAGGCCTCCTACTCTAAATCGAAGGCGCAAACAGCGAGGCGGACTAATGTCCGTCCCACTGAAAGGCTCTGGGCCTGAAGAGGAACTCTACAATGTTCCCTTCGTGCGGCTGCAACCAATCGAGTTTGATCGTCGGAACGGGCCCAAGGTTCAGGCGATCAATGTGTGTGGCGTCTATAAGCCTATGTTGAAAGCGCTCGTCGCGAGTGATGGCGGTCCCCACCAGCGTAGTTCCGACCCGATCCAGCATCTCGTCTTGCGGGCAGCGAACCACGCTCACGAATGGGAACATGTATTCGGTGTTGGCCAGCGAGCGATCGGGCGAATCGCAATGTATCACGACGGGGCGCAGGTATCCGCAACGCTGTTTTTCCACCAGCCTCGGGCCGTATTTCGCCGTGACGTGTTCTACCCCGGCTTCATGCAGGCCGTCATCGATGCTCCGCCAGATGGCCCGCGCCGCGCCCGGCACGGTGAACGCCGCGAGGGTCGCTTCGGGGTCTTCGGGCGGCTTCGGCTCGACCGGGCCGATGCGTGAGGCCAACGCCTCAGCGATCTCCTTAGTGTGACGCGAGGCCCAAACGCCGGAGCAATTGATGCACCCCCGACCGCTGTTCAGGAACACGCTGTCAACCATCACGTCGAGGTATTTCTCCCACTCATCAACAACGTCGTCGCCCAGCATTATTTTGCTGAACCCGGGGCCATGAACCTGAACGCGCGTGTCGCCCCGGTAGCGTTCGACAGTGGCCGAGCCGCCGAAAATCATTGTGCGATCCGATCGCCTCACGACCTCTGCGCCCATGTCGCCGCCGCCGGGATAAATCGCAATGGCTTCTTTCGGTACGCCCGCTTCGATAAAGGCTGCGGCCATTCGATAGGGCGTCCAGGGCTCCTGAGGGCCGGGCTTGAGCAGCAGCCCGACCTGCATCGGAATCACCGGCAGCCAAAGCGTGTGGACGCCCGGCGAATTCGACGGCAGCACCAGTCCGAGGACCGGCGATTGAACCTGATAGCTGACTGTAACTCCACGGGACTCGGCCCCGTAACCACGAGTCAGGATGTTCAGATCCAATCCGCGTGTCAACGCGTCCAGAATCTTGTCCATATTCGACAGCACGAAGTGATTCTTCGACATGTTGGCCTTGCACATGCGCTCCGGCAATCCCGTGCTGGCAGATTGCTGGCGGGCGAAATCATCCGGCGTTTGCGCGCCGTCGCCGATCGGCAGCGAGCCATTGAGATAGAGGTCGGCGGCCTTCTTCATCATCGCGATCAGATCCGTGATCGGAATCTCTGTGAGCGAAGCCCGCGCGCGCGTCGCCTGCCGCATGTCGCGGCCCAGCAGGCCGGTGTTGGCCTGGCTCACGCGCGCCAGCTTTTCGCCGGTGATGAAATGAACCACGTCTTCAGTTTCAAGACTCGTGTAGGGACGCCCCCATCGAAGAATTGGAATATTCAGGACTGACATCAGTTCCTCGTAATCAGTACGTCATGACATTTACGAAGAGATTCATTGTTCATTGTTCATCGTTTATTGTTCATTTGTCATTGGGCAGGGTCTGCCTCCGGCAATGACAAATGAACGATGAACGATGAACGATGAACAATGCTCCCCTTCCCACTTTCTTAATCCGCTGGTCGTTCAATAAACTCCCACGGTGGTCTGGGCGGCGAGTTGCCGGAACGGGCGAACTCCGCTCACGCCGTCCCACGGATATTTGTCGCAAGGCCGCTCGCGCTCGCCTTCGTCCCTTTCCAAAAAACCAGGGATGAAGGTCTCGCGGGTCAGCGTGGTCAGGCGCACACGACCGGTTTCGCCGTAATCGACGACAACATCGGGGTCCTCGAACGCGACCACTTCGATGACGGCGCGCGGCTGCGGCGCATAATAAGCAATCTTGTAGTCGTCCTCCGGCGTGACAGGCTTCGAGCAGGCCAGCCCCATCAGCGTATTGCCGTAGGTCGGCGTCAAGTAAATGCCATCGCCCAGCAACTCTTCCATCGCGAAGCGCGTGTATTGCGGAGTGAATTCGGTTCCGCCCGCGAAAATGCCGGTGATGCCCATCTCCTTGATTGTGGCGCCGCGATTCTCCAATTCCTCGGCGAGCGACTCGAGCAGTTTCGGCGTGGTGAACATACACCGGATCTCGTGGCCGGCTCCGAGCAACGTCACCGCCTGATCGATCACGTGGGCTTTGTATTTCTCCAAGGCGGCTAACTCGCCCCACTTGATCAGCTTGATCACCCAACGCGGGTCGAGGTCGACGCAAAAACAGATCCCGCCGCGATGCTGACACAGGTGCTCGACCGCCAGCCGCAGCCTGCGCGGCCCCGACGGTCCGAGCATCAGCCAGTTGGCGCCGCGCGGAAAATACTCTTCTGGGAGCGTCTCGCTGAAGATCTCATAGTCGGTGCGAAAGTCTTCGATCTGAAGACGGCTCTTGGGCACCCCGGTCGTCCCCCCGGTTTCGAAGGTGAAAAGCGGCTTGCCCTCCAACCCCTTCGGGAGCCACCGCCGCACAGGCCCACCGCGCAACCATTCGTCCTGAAAAGGCGGAAACTTCCTCAGGTCTTCGAAGCAGGCGATTTCGCGCCTCGGATCCCAGCCGAGCTTGTCCGCGAAGTCCTGCCAGAATGGGCATCCCGTTTCGGGATTGAAATGCCACTCCACGATCTCTCGCACATGGGCGTCTAGTCGCGCCTTTGCCGCCTGCTCCTTCACAGACAAGTCTGTTGCCGTATCGCTCATGTAGTTATCTCTCTAACAGCCCCCCAAAAGTACTGCCACGAAACGTTTTTATGATAAAGGCGTGAATTATTACGATTGCGCGGAGTATACGAGAGGCTCAGGGCGTATGCAATGGATAGGCTTATTTCCGGTAGACGCGAACACATCCCGTCTCTAATCTGAACGAAAAATCCGCCTCCGACAGTTGTCAGGCGCGGCGCGTACTCCCAATCAACCTCGAACATACGGGCGCTTATCGATGTAATAGACTAAATGCCCTTCGTTCTCACAGAACCCGAGCGACTGGTAGAACCGTTCTTCGCAGTTAGCGACGATATAGCAAGTGATAAAGCTCGCCTAATACGCCGGCCTGATGCGAGCCCGGAATTACCCGGAGCGGGCCGTTATCGCCCGTCGAGGCGTCGAGAGAAATGCGCAACGCGAGACGGCGCGCGCAAATAGCAATGTGGATATGAGCGCTGCCAGGAAAAACTTCATTTTCTTGCCTCCTTACTTCAATGTCTCCGCGAACAGCCCTGTCAGTTTCTTGAAAGCGCGGTCGGCCTGAGGTTCGTTGTAAACTGGGCTGTCCGGCGCGGTCCAACCGTGATGCGCGCCATCGTAGACTTCGCTTTCGTATCTATTGCCCCCGGCGCCCCAGGCTTCGAGCGCGCGGTTGAATTTCTCGATGGCTTCCTGGGGCATGGTGTTGTCCTCGACGGCGTGCGCGAAATAAAGTCGCGCCTTGACGCGCGGCAGGACCAGGTGCGGGCTTGTGGGGTCGTCGGTGAAGAGCCTTGTACCGTGGAACGAAGCGGCGGCGGCAATTCTGTCAGGATGCCCGGCGGCGGTTCGCAGCGCCATTGAGCCCGTGAAGCAGTGACCGACAACGCCCATCATCCCCTCGCCGACCGAGTCCTGGGCGGCAAGAAATTCGACATAATCCGAGGCGTCGCGCTCCATGGCTTCAGGATTAACCGGGGCCGACAGCTCGGCGATCCGCTTCATCGTCCGCTCTTCTCCAAGTCGCCTCGGGAAGTCCCACAGCGGAGGCCGTCCCGATCGATAGAACACGTTGGGCATCACCACGCAGTAGCCTTCCGCGGCGAGCCGCCGAGCCATGTCGCGCGTCGCCGGACGTATGCCGCCGATGTCAGTCAAAAAAATGACGCCGGGCCAGCGACGCTCGCCATCAGGCCGAAAAAGAACGCCGTCGGATGTCCCGTCAGTTAGACTTATCTCGATCTCTTTCTCAATCATTGTCCCTCCTTGTTAATGCTGCGCTCGGAAAAGTCAGCGGCAATAGGTGGGCTATAGCGATCTGGTAACCCTGTAAATCACAAACCGCTCGCCCTCTTTTAGATGGTAGTAAATGGAACGACCATCAGGCGAAAGCGCAGGCGCCTCGACGAAGCCCTTTATCGATGCTACTCGCGCAGGCGAATCGAATGGTTGCGTGGCGTTCTTTCTGGTTGAGCGGTAAATCGCCGGCGCGCCCTTTCCTGCCCGCGTAAAAAACAGTTCAAGTTCATCCGGCGAAACGCAGGCGGCATATTCCAGCGCGTCAGTGTTGATGTTTTTGAGAAGCTCGGCGCTTCCCGACAAACGCCGGAAGCCTGCGCCGTCGCGAACCGCGATGGCTATGTCCGCCTTGTCCGGCGTGGGCTTTCCGCTAAAAACCCCGTCGACGAAATAAAGGGTCAGCCCGTCCGCGCTAACCTCCACGTCGAAATTCACGCGCCCCAGCGCCTTTTCCGAAACGCCATCCACGATTTTAACGCCTGTCACCGAGCCGCCGGAAAATCGTCCATGGTAAATTGTCGATAAAGTCTCCTTGTAACTTCTGGTCGAGACAAAATAGAAGACGCCGTTTTTATCCATCGTCGGCACTCCCTCAAGGGCGTTTGTGTTGACTCCGGCGACTTCGCCTTTGTACTTGAAGGTCAGGTCATCTATTCGTTCGGCATAGCGCAGATTTGTGTTGACCGATGGATCATTTGAATTGTTGAAAAACAGGTAGCGGCCATCGCGCGTAATGAACGGCTCCATCGCGTGGTCGCTGTAGCCACGAATCGTGACCCGCTCCGGGGGACCGAAAGCTGTGTACTCGGGTTCTTTTTGCGACGCGACGGTTCCCGATGACTGGCACGCTGTCAGAACGAGCGACAGTACTATTGTGATGTTATTCAAGCGAGTCGCCTTTAGCATTCGAGTTCTGCCCTGACTATTTCAGGATTGGCCATATCGCATTGGCCAGCCGGAGAGAAGGATTTCCGGCATCCACCGCAAATCCGTCCTCGACTGACCAGATTGCTGATAGAACCGCTTGAGCAAATCCCCAGGCCAACGCCCGGTCGTAGTTCAGCTTCAATTTGGCTTCAAAACACCTGAGCCTTCTCTCGACCGTCTCCGGAGTGGCGAACAGCTCAGGTTTTTCAACCGGATTCCGAAGACTGGCCCCGATCTCGTATTCAACTTCACCGATCACGCCCTTCGGGTCTATCGCTAACCAACCACGATCAGAATCGAACAAAACATTGTAGTGCTGAAGATCACCGTGAAGGAGTCTGACGTTTCGTTGCGACGCGCAGAGGTCGAAATACAATTGCCGGGCCTGCGCTACAAGGCGGGCTGGGATTTGACGATCGCCGCTATCCAGATAACGCTGAAACCCCTTTCCCCAGTCTTGCGCGCTGACGAACGCTTTAAACTCTTCGCGCGATGGTTCATCCGACGATTCACACGGAAGGGACATCCGGTCAATCACATCAGCCATGACTTTCGTAGCCTCTTCGTCTCGACCATCGAGGGCAACGCCTGCGAGTTGAAGGCCCGGATTTAATCTTTCGAGCAGCAGAGCGCCTTCGATGTGTTCATAGACGCGCGCCATTCCCCAGGCGCCGAATGCGGCCATTACGGCGCCGGATCGCCACTCGTCACCAGGCTGCCGTATCACTTTAAGTACTACATCATGATCGCCGCGTTTGCCGAAGACTATAAAAGAGCTTTGAGTCTCCAGTGTGTCCTGGACAACGACGCCCCAATAGCGAACCAGATCCTCGACTCGTTTCTCCAGTCGCCACATAGTCTCTATTTTTCGACGTAATAATAATTGAGATGTATCCCCGATATGCTGATCGCGCCTTCGCGCATGGCTATGCCCGATCCGTTCAGTTCGGCTTGCGCGGCGGGGGTCAACAATATCTCTCCCCTCTCCGCAATATCTTCGCCGAGCTTGCATGCCAGGTTCATCTCGTCGCCGAATATGTCTTCATCACCGATATTCAGGATTTTTCCATACCCTATTCCAAAAGCGACATAGAGGTGCCGGTCTGCGGGCAGAACCGTATTCACGGCGTTGAGGCGAGTGATGATCTCCCGGCTGGCCTTCACCGCGTCCGCGACCGTGTCGAACAGGCAGAACAGATTGTCGGCGTCAGTCTTGATCACCGTTCCCCCGCATTGCTCGACGCAAGGCCTGCAAATCAACTGCATTTGATGGATCATCAGCAGGAACGAGATTATCCCGTGCTGCTGCGTGGTTCTGGAAAAGCCGCTCATGTCGAGCGTCAGCACGGCCCTACACTGGCCGAAAGTGTCTTCTATGCGCTGCGTTATCTCCGCGCGCCGCTCAGGAAAACCGATCATGTCGTTGAGCAGTTGGCCCAGAGCCTGCCGCGAATTGATTTGTTCGAGAGATTTTTCGTTATCGAGATACGCGTCATTCATTGTTTAATCCCGCCGCCGATGACCAAACTATACCGGTTTTCAAATGTATGAAGGCTGTTAGCCACAGAGAACACAGAGAACACAGAGAACACAGAGAAATCATTATGCTCTCTGTGCTCTCTGTGCGCTCTGTGGCTATTCATTTTTGACTTCGCGTACCAATCTTCTTAATTCACTTGACGGGCTTGCCGTCAGCGTCAATGTAATTGATCTGGCCCAAATTCAGCTCCTTGATCTTCGGCTCGATCACGGCGCGGTCGCCGACGACGAGCAGGATCATTTGTCCGGGGAGCAGCCACTTCTTTGCCAGCGCCGTCAGCGCTTCGGGCGTGGTCGCCTTCACCGCCGCCGGGTACTTCGAGTAGAAGTCGTCCGGCAGGCCGTAGGTCACTATATCGCCGATCTTTCCTGCGATCCCGCCCGCCGTCTCGTATTGGCCCGGCAGCGACATCGTCAGGTTGCTCTGCGCGAATTTCACCTCGTCCATCGTCGGTGGCCGCGCGTCGCGAATCTCGCGCAACTCCTTCATCAGTTCTTGGAGTGATTCCTTCGTCACGTCCGTCCGAACGGGCGCGAACACGCCCAGGAGGCCTTGCCCTTTGGCCATGAACGGGAACGTCCCCGCGCCGTAGGTGTAGCCCTTCTCTTCGCGCAGGTTCATGTTTAAGCGCGACGTGAACTGGCCGCCGAGGATGGCGTTGAGAACCTCGAATGGCGTGGCGTCCGGGTCGTTGCGCGGAGCAAGCAGGTGGCCGCCGATGATGACCGATTGCGCCGCTCCTGGCTTGTCGATCATATAAACGACCGTCTGCTTCGGCTGTTCGCGCGGCGGGACGACGATTTTCTGCATCTCGCCCGGCTTCCACGCCGAGAAGGCCTTTTCGAGCAGCGGCGTTATTTCCTTGAGCGTCGTGTCGCCGGTCACGACGAGTGTGGCGTTGTTTGGCTTGAACCAGGCGCGGTGGTAATTGACGAGGTCGTCGCGCGTGAAAGCCTTGACCGTTTCGGGCGTGCCGGAACCGGTGAGCGGTTGGGCATAAGGGTGGCCGTCGCCGTAAAGCAAAATTGGCATGATGCGCGCCGCGAGCGCCCCCGGGTCGCCCTTCTCGAAGAATATGCGTCCGAGCGTCTGCTGGCGCTTGCGCTCGATTTCGGCGTCGGGGAACGAAGGGTTGAGAACCACGTCGGCCCACAACGCGATCGAAGGTTCCAGGCGCGATTTGAGCGCGTTCAGACTGACAGTCGCGCTGTCGAGGAAAGACCCTGCGTCAATCTGCGCGCCGAGCCGTTCGGCCTCGTCGCTGATTTGCAGCGCGGAGCGTGTCGCCGTGCCTTCCTCCTGCAGGGCGGCGGTGAAGGACGAAAGGCCGAGCTTCGTCTTCGGGTCGGCTGACCAACCGCCACGCACGATCAAATTCAACTGCACGGCCGGAACCTTGTGGCTCTCGGCGACGACTACTTCGAGTCCGTTCGAAAGCTTCGCGCGTTGGAACGTGGGCAGGACGAGATTGGCTGCCTCGCCCAGCGCCGGCGTTTTCGAACGGTCGAATCCCGCCGCCTCATTGCCCGCCGCGTATTTCGGCATCGGCGTCACCCGCATCACCGCGCGCCCTTCGTGAAGCCAGCGCCGCGCCACCGCGTGAATCGTCGCGGGCGTGACGGCGTAATAGCGCGCGAAATCCTTTTCCAGAAAATTCGTATCGCCGAGGAAGGTTTGATAATTGGCCAGAAGGTCGCTCTTGCCGCCGAAGCCGCCGATGCGCTCAAGTCCACGCAGCAGGCCCGCCAGCAATGAAGTGCGGGCGCGATCGACTTCCTCTTCTGACGGCGGAGCGGCCTTGACCTTCTCGACTTCTTCCCAGACCAGCGGCTCGATCTCGTCCAGCGTCTTGTCCGGCGCCGCCGTGACCGTGATCGTAAACTTGCCACCGATCTCCTGCGCCGGGTTGCTGACCGAGACGCTCTGCGCCAGTTTCAAGTCGTAAACGAGTCGCTTGTAAAGCCGCGAGGTTTTGCCCCTCCCCATAATACTGGAGAGCATGTCCAGGTTGGCCTCGCCCGACGAGAAGCGCGCGGGCGAGTGCCAGGCGATGTAAAGACGCGGCAGAGGCGCCTGGTCGTCCATGTTCAAACGGACTTCGCGCTGCAATTCCGGAACCCACTCCTTCATTCGCCCCACGGGAGGCCCCGGTGGAATCGGGCCGAAATACTTCTCGACCATCGCCTTCGTCTTCGCGACGTCGATGTCGCCCGCGATTACCAGCGTGCAGTTGTTCGGCGTGTAATACTCCTTGAAGAAATTCTCCACGTCCTGCTTCGACGCCGAGGTCAGGTCGTCCATGTACCCGATGACCGGCCAACTGTACGGGTGATGTGTCGGGTACATCGCCGCGTCCATCCGCTCTTCGACCAGTCCGTAGGGTTGATTGTCTATGCCCTGTCGCCGCTCGTTCTTGACGACCTCGCGCTGGTTGTCCAGCCGCTCCTGCGTCATCGCCGGTAGCAGGCAGCACATCCGGTCGGCCTCGACCCAGAGCGTACGTTCGAGCGCGTGCGAGGGGACGTTCTGAAAGTAATTCGTGCGGTCGTTATTGGTCGTGCCGTTGAGGTCGGTTGCGCCGATGGCTTCGATAGCCTTGAAATAATCGGTGTCGTGGTTCTTCGACCCCTGGAACATCATGTGCTCGAATAGGTGCGCGAACCCCGTGCGCCCGCGCCGCTCGTTCTTCGAGCCGACGTGATACCAGATGTTGACCGCGACGATCGGCGTCGTATGGTCTTCGTGTAAAATGACGGTAAGACCGTTCTTGAGCGTGTATTTCTCGTTCGGAATCTTCGGCGGCGCGATCTGCTGAGCGACCGCTATCGCCGGAATGGCCAGTATTGTAACAGCGAGCAAAAGCTTCGCCGCCGCTCTGTAAGCATGAATTTTCATCTTTTCCCTCCCGGAAAACGTACTAAGGCGAATTGCAATTGCATGTACGGTAGGGCTGACTGGATCAGTACCGCGAGCGGTAGCGAGCGG
>DATEMG010000738.1:0-6583 GCA_035275805.1 Blastocatellia bacterium | reverse complement strand
AGCGACCTGGCGCCTCGGAAGGTATATCCTAGGGGGCGCCAGGTCGCTACCGCTCCCTGTACGTACCGGCGCGCTAGTCCCCGAAGGAGTGATTGCGCCAAAAAAACGAAGTACGGATATTAACAGAGCCTGCGCGCGCCGCGCAATTTGGCAAATCGCGCGGCGGATGGCAGAATGCTTATCGCCTCCACTTTTAACCTTTGTTTGCAGTGGTCCCATGTCGATCAAAGAGTTAGCGAAAATATTCGTTGTAGTCGCAATCGCAATCTTCGCTGGTTGGCGCGCGATCGGCCATCCTGCGTATCTCGACCTTTACGCCAACGACGCTCGGGCAAAGCCAGAATTGCGGGCAAAATGCGCGATCTGCCACGAGCCGACGGCGAAGGCGAAAGACCCGAACTTCCTAACCGATTTCGGCGCCGAGTTCAAAAACAATAGTTACCGCATCACGCCGGAGATGCGCGAGCGGTTTACGGACGTTTTTCTCGCGTCCGACCAGCCGGTGTCGGGCATCACCGCCGACACGATCAGCATCGCCACGACCCAGGTCCTCGTGAACGTCTCGGTAAAGAACGCGCGCGGAAAATACGTTTCGACTCTGGATCGGCAGGCCTTCAAGCTGCTCGAGGACGACCAGGAGCAGGAAGTCGCGGAATTTTTCGGCGAAGACGCGCCGATGGCCGTCGCCGTGGTGCTGGACATTTCCGGCAGCGTCCTGGAAAAAGACCTCAATCGTTATCGCAACTCCGCGCTCGATCTGGCCTACCGGCTGAAGCCCGACGACACGCTCGCGCTCTACACCTTCGACGAAAAAGGCGTCCAGAAGGTCCGCGACTATTCGTCAACGGTCGCGGGGCTGAAACCGCTGCTCAAACAGTTGAAGGGCGAAGGCAATACCCCGCTTTATGACGCCATCCTGCTGGCGAGCAAAGAGCTGCGCGTGCGCCCCGAACGCCGCCGCGCGCTCGTCCTGATCTCCGACGGCGCGGACAGCGCCAGTCAGGCGACTCTGCGCGAAGTCGAAAAGCAGACATTCCTGGCGGGCGTCGCGGTCTACGCCATCGACCTGGTCAACACCGAATCGAGCGCGCGCCGTTCGCCGGAGAGGCAGGCCGCCGCGCAAACCCTGAAACAGATCGCGCAGGAGAGCGGCGGGCGCTACATCACGACCGAGGGCGGATTTTTTCTGATGCCCAGCCGGATGAAGCTGAAACGAATCTTCAACGACCTGATCGGCGAACTGCACAGCCAGTACACGATCGCTTATGAGCCTAGCAACGCGCGCCGGGAGGGGCGATGGCGCACCATCCGTGTCAACCTCGAACAGGCCGACCTCACGGCGCGAACCAGACTCGGCTACCGCGAAGCGGTCCAATGAGCATGAATAGCCACAGAGTCACGGAGACACAGAGAAGGAGGGACAGGGAGACGGCAAGACAGATCGTTCTTGTTCTCTCCGTCTCTCCGTCCCTGCTTCTCTCCGTCTCTGTGGCTCTGTGGCTCTGTGGCTGATGGTAATTCAAACAATGACTTTGAACGAACAACTCGAATTTCTGACCAAGGGAACCGTCGACGTAATCCCGATTGAAGAGCTTAAGAAGAAACTCGAAAACTCCGCCGCGACGGGGCGCAAGCTTCGCGTCAAGCTCGGCTGCGACCCCACGGCGCCCGACATTCATCTCGGCCATTCGGTGGTCATCCGCAAGATGAAAGCCTTTCAGGATCTGGGCCACGACGTGATCTTCCTTATCGGCGATTTCACGGCGATGATCGGCGACCCTACGGGACGCAACACGACGCGCCCGCCGCTCACCCGCGAACAGATCGAGGCGAACGCCGAAACTTACAAAACGCAGGTATTCAAGCTGCTTGATCCCGAAAAGACGATCATCGAGTTCAACTCCAAATGGATGAACGCCTTCAAGCCTGAGGATTTTCTCCGCCTGACCTCGAAGGTCACGATCGCGCAGATGCTTGAACGCGACGAGTTCTCGAAGCGGTTCTCGAGCGGCGTTGAGATCAGACTTCACGAACTGCTCTACCCGCTGGCGCAAGGTTACGACTCGGTCGCGCTGAGGGACGATGTGGAGTTGGGCGGAACGGATCAGAAATTCAACCTGCTGATGGCGCGCGAGATTCAACGCGCTTACGGAGTGGAGCCTCAGGTGATCATGACCACGCCGCTGCTCGAAGGTCTGGACGGCGTGGAGAAGATGTCGAAGAGCAAAAACAATTACATCGGCGTCACCGAACCGCCCGATGAGATTTACGGAAAGGCGATGTCGATCTCGGACGACCTGATGTGGCGCTATTACGAATTGCTGACCGACCTGACGCCGGGCGAAATCGCGCGTTTGAAATCGGACGTCGAAGCGGGCGCGCGCCATCCCCGCGACGTCAAATCCGAGCTGGCGAAAAAACTCGTCGCCGATTTTCATTCGCACGCAGAGGCCGACCGCGCTGAGGCCGAATTCATCCGCCGCTTCCGTGAACGCCAGACCCCGGCCGATTTAGAAACGCGCGTGATTAAACCCGCCGCGCGATATATCAAACTGGTCGACCTGATGACGCAGCTCGAACTCGCTCCGTCGAAAGCCGAGGCGCGCCGCTTGATTTCGCAGGGCGGGGTGAAATTGAACGGAGAACGAATCGGCGAAGTGACCTTCGAAATCGACACGGCCACAGTCAAAGAAGCCCAGTTGCAGGTCGGCAAGCTGAAATTCCTGAAGGTTATTTTCGAATAACGCCGTTACGGTACCGCGCGCGTAAGCAAGCGGCCTGTTCTGCGCGCGGTATCGTACCAACCTCCCATCCAATCGCGGCCTACGCCTTGCCTCGCTTAAAACGTTCAATCTGATTTCGCAGCCCGCGGCGGACTGCGGATTATTGGCGGACATAAGTGAACGCCTGGGGTATAACTCTGATTATTGGCTCATCGAGGCGAGTTTTTATGAATAGAGACAAAGGTTCATTGCTGGGTCTGGCGTTGACGGGGGCGGGATTATATTTGACCGCGCGCGCGATCAGGCAATACGCGCGATGGTACGACCTGCGCGGCAAAACCGCGCTGATCACTGGAGGGTCGCGAGGGTTGGGATTGGCGTTGGGGCGCGAGTTCGTCGCGCGCGGGGCGCGTGTGGCGATTTGCGCGCGCGACGCCGAAGAGTTGGAGCGGGCAGGCTCCGATCTGGTTCGTCCGGGCAGACCTGTGCTGGCGCTACCCTGTGACGTGGCCAATATGGAAGAGGTAGGGCGAATGGCGCAGGCCGTCCGCGAGCATTTCGGAACTATTGACGTGCTGGTCAACAACGCCGGGGTGATCGAAGTCGGCCCGGTCGAAACGATGACGCTGGCCGATTACGAAGAGGCGTTGGACGTCAACCTGCGCGGCCCGCTTCACACGATGCTGGCCGTCATTCCGGAAATGCGCAAGCGCGGCGAAGGGCGCATCGTCAACATCGCCTCGATCGGCGGCAAAATCGCCATGCCTCATCTGACACCTTACACAATGAGCAAATTCGCCCTCGTCGGCTTGTCCAAGGCCATGCGAGCTGAGCTGGCCAAAGACAGCGTCGTCGTCACCACTATCTGTCCCGGCCTGATGCGCACTGGCAGCCCGCGCAACGCCACATTCAAAGGGCGCCACCGGGCCGAATACGCCTGGTTCAGCATCAGCGACTCATTGCCTCTGCTCACGGTCAGCGCCGAAAAAGCCGCGCGCCGCATCGTCTCTGCCTGCCAGCGCGGCGAAGCGGAGGTGATCTTCCCCATCCAGGCGAAGCTGGCCGCTATAGCCGACATGATAGCGCCGGAACTCGTCGCCGATCTGCTCGGCATGATCAACCGCCTGATGCCCGCGCCCGGCGGCATCGGCTTCGGGCGTATGAAGGGGAGCGAGAGCCAGTCATCGCTCTCGCCGTCGTGGCTGACCCTGCTAGGCGACCGCGCTGCCCGCCGCTACAATGAAGTGGTTACGAATGGCCGGGACGACACTTTCATACCCTACGGCGGCGTTTGAAGCGCGGATGCTTGACCGGCCCGGAACTGACTCATATAATCGCCCCCGCTCTTAATTCAGTCCTCTCGATCTAAAACATATGGGGACGTGGCGGAACTGGTAGACGCGCAGGTCTCAAAAACCTGTTCTCGCAAGAGAGTGTGGGTTCGATTCCCACGGTCCCCATTGCCTTCATTTTCGTATCAGCCTTTCCCGAATGAGACCACAAGGGCGAGGTGATCCGACGGTTCGTCGGCGCACGGCAGCGGTGTAAGATCATCAATTTCCATCAGTCTTGCAGGCTCCGCTCTCAGCCCAGAAGTGTGGAAAATGTAGTCTATCCTCTTCGCCCTACGGTTCGGATTACATGTGGCTTGCTCGTGGCCTTTATACGCGTCCACGAAGCCATTGCCGGCGAGTTCCCTGACCACCGGATCGCCTGATTGCGCGTTCAGGTCGCCGCACACGATCCACGCATACGCCGTCTGATCTGTTTTGAATTGCTCGTCGATCAACTCTCTGATCTGCCTGTATCCAATATGCTCCTCCGGCGACTTACCTTCCTGCCCCCATCTCAGGTGTGTGTTGACGACCCTGATGACGCCCCATTCGCACTCGAAGCTGATAATCAAGGCCAGATGACCGGAATCTGAAGCGCTCTGGCGCCCGTCGCGGTAATAGACCGTAGCGGCGCCGGTGAAGCGCAACCATCCCTGCCTGAAAAACATAGCGCAGCCGTCCGGTTTGTCGCCACCTTTCTTCGCATAAACGCCTTCATAACCTTTCGCGCCGAGACTCTGTTCGAGCAGGGCGAAGGCGTCGGCCTCGACCTCCTGTAAACAAATTATGTCCGCGTCAAGACGCGCGACTCTTTCGGCCAGGGCAAATTTCCTCCTGTCCCATCGCAAGACTTCCTGATCCACGTTCGGATACCATTGGGGCTTGACGTACGAGTCGGCCAGGACGTTATAGGATGCGATAGAGAATGATCGGGCCATATTACTCTCCAGTAGAAACTTTGGCGCAAAAGCTCGCCGTAAAAAATTCCTCTGACGGGCGCCGCTTATTGAACGACATTTTACGCTCATGTGAGTGAGATCCGTGAAAGTCTATCGCGCACGGGAGGCAAAACTATCCGCCATGATATCGCCGCCGCGTGGCGGCGCCTTGAAGGATTCAGTTTGATCGGAGGCGCCATCTGGCGTTTGCGTAGAGCTATGGCTGGCGATGATCGGGTACTGGTTCGTTTGATCGAGTAGGCCTTAGAAAGTGGAGCAAGTCGTGACTTGCTCCACTCGACCTGATATTTCGGCCGCTGGAAAGAACTGTTTATGGTTCCTGATTGGGAGGAGGAGGATAACTATAACAAACGCAAGTGTGGGTGATGCTACCACAGGTTCCTCCAAGGTAGCCTAGTTTCACGCATTTGGTCATGCAGCTTTGAAAGTCGCACGCCGCGGCTGCGGACGCCGGGGCTTGGGCTGCCAATGACGTTGTTTTGGCGGGTAACGGAGTCAGCCCGATAGTTATCATAACTAACAACGCTACGTTAAAGACGAGTTTCATCATTAAATCCCCTTTTTTGAGTTGTAGGTTCAAATGGTTTCTGATAGCTCCATTTAGATAGCAAATGAAGCCTGGAATGAGAAACTCCATTGATGGAGCATTATGAAGATTAAGCAAGTACTGTACCCTTCCAATTCCATGACGACTCCGGAGGTCTATCATTATCTTCATCAGACTTAGGGCGCAATACGGGCCTGATGAGGTGAAAGGCGCCAGGTGAAACGCCTGCGGCAATTTGCCGCGGCGATAACTGGAGCAATGCGGCAGATTGCCGGGCCTGAATCGAACCGTCACTTCCGTTCGAGAAAATGAGCGTGAGCATACCACAGCGCATGTGGCAAAAGTCCACATATGCCGTTCCGGGAAAAAGTCGCTCCTGATTCTCCTTGCGCTCTCGCATGTTGTCTGACGATTCAATCATCCGGCGTTACGTAGTCATAAGGTGTGAAGATAGCGAACAGTAGCGCAAATATCGACCTTAAATCGGGTGATTATTTCACACAAAATTTCCCGACTTTTCAGCCGACATCGAACTCTCAAAGGTTACCCTTGTATAGAAGTTTCGACTTAATCTTGGAGGATTTGCGTGAGTATACGAAAAGCTTTGCGAGTGGTTTTAGCTTCGCTCTTATTAACGATTTTCGGGCAAGCCTTATACGCCCAAAACAACGGCCGCTGGATATATCTCGGCGAAGCCAATGTAGACGGAAGCGCCGATCACGATAGGATCAGAATAGGCCGAGACGACGGCAGGTTTCGCGCGCTCCAAATTCGCGTTGAACGCGCTCCGATCGAGTTTCAACGCGTCGTGGTCCATTACGGCAATGGCGGAGATGAAGAAATCGCGATCAGGAACAGAATCAATGCCGGCGGTAGAACGCGGGTGATCGATCTTCGCGGACGTGACAGGGTGATAGAGAGCGTCGAGATTTGGTATGCCAGGGCGAGATACAATTCCGCAAAACCGAAGTTGCGCCTATTCGGACTGCCATAGCAACCTGACCACGATACAGCGCGGGG
>DATEMG010000737.1:0-2984 GCA_035275805.1 Blastocatellia bacterium | reverse complement strand
ACGCTCGCTACCGCTCGCGGTACTGATCCGTACATACGTTTCAGTACGCGTATATTGATTTGCAATCCGACCTAAGCTCTCAGCTTCTTAAAAGACGCCAGACAGCGTTCCGCCGTTTCGAGCGACGGGTATTGGCTGCCCTCCTGCTCGATCAGGTAAAACTCAACGCCGCCGACCTTTTCAGCGGCCTCGAAGATTTTGAGCCAGGGCGCATCGCCCTCGCCGAACAGCAGGCGATAGCCTTTCCCTTCGCCCGCCCCCCACTCCTTGCAATGGATCGAAGTGATGCGGCCCGGATTGGCGTTGATCCAGGCGACCGGATCGGCGCCGGCGTCCACGCAGGTTCCCACGTCGAGTTGCAGCGTCACGTCCTTCGGCGTGTTTTCGGCGAGCACGTCCATCGGGCGCTTGCCGTCTATCGGGACGAATTCCAGCTTGTGGTTATGGAACCCGGAGCGCATATTCAGAGGCTTCAGCTTCTCCGAGGCTTGAGCCAGCCGCTCGGCGACACCCTTCCAGCCATCGAGTCCCTCCACACGCCCGGCGCTCGCCATCACGATGTACTTGCAGCCCAGAATCTGGTTAAGTTCGATGGCTTTCTGAAGGCCTTCGGGAGTGAAGGCGTTCGCGCCGTTGTGAGTGGACAGGCAGCGGATGTTCAGATCGTCGAGCAGCTTTCGCACCTCTTTGGCGTAATCGGGCGTCCACTGGTAATAGGGCGAATAGAATTCGACCACTTCGTAACCCATCTTCGCCACCGCGCGAACCGTGCCCATCAGGTCTTTGGCCAGTTCGTCGCGCACGGAATAGAGTTCGAGGCCGACCGGAACGCTCTTGCTTTTATGCGCGGCGAGCGCGAACGGCGCCGCCCCCGCCAGGGCCAGAAACGACCGGCGGGATATGGAATTGAATGATGTCATTTGCTCATTGTTCATATTTATCCTCATTAGATAATCTGCCGTATCCGTCGCAGGGCGTCTTCGCATAGGCGCCCTGAATGGCGTTGCTCTCGCGGGCGCAATCGATGGCGCGCAGGCGTTCGGGTTAAATTCCGCGCGATTGCTATTACCGCAACAGTTCCCGCGGCGCCGCGAACATATGTGATTTGAATATTACTTTTGTGAGGTCAGAATAGTACACGGATTGGGTCGATGATGACAGACCGGCGTGGATCAACTCGCGAAAAATCTGTCGCCGCCAGTCTAAAGGCAAAAGAAAGAAGAAAAAGAGGAAGAAGAAGAGAGAAAGTAGAGAGAGCCCCCCCCTCTTTCTCTCTCTTCCCCATCCCGCTCCGCGAGACCTCAGCGCTCCATGGCTCCGTGTGAACGAGGCGCAAATAGAACGGACTGAGGAGCCCTCCTCGCTACGGCGAGATTTTGGTTACGGGTCAATCAGCCGATAACTCACAAAGGCCAGATGCCGGCTGTCCGGCGACCACGACGGAACATTGATCGTGCCCTGCCCGCCGAATAGCTTGGCCAACACTTGAATCTGGCCTCCGCCTACAGGCGCCAGCCGCAGCGTCACGTCCTTATTGGCTGGATGCCCCTTCACGTCTCTTTCATACGACAGAAAAGCGATCCACTTGCCGTCGGGCGAGGGGTGCGGAAACCAGTTGTTGTATTCGTCCGAGGTGATCTGCGTCTGCTCGCCGCCGTCCGTCTTCATCCGCCAGATTTGCATCGAGCCTGTCCGTTCCGAATTGAAGTAGATGTATTGACCGTCGTGCGAATAATCGGGGCCGTCGTCAAGGCCCTTCGCCGTCGTCAATCGTTTCTCTTCTCCGCCTTCGACCGGGATTGCGTAGATGTCGTAATCGCCGTCGCGTTCGGCGCAATAGGCCAGGGTCTTGCCGTCCTGTGACCAGCCGTGCCAGTAGGAGGGCGCAAGCTGCGTGACGCGGCGCGGCGTTCCGCCGGTGATGGGCAGCACGTAGATCAACGACCTGCGCTGCTCCTGCGATTGATCGCTGATCACGAGTTGCGAACCGTCGGGCGAGATACCGTGGTCGTTGTTGCAGCGCGTGGCGAAGCCGGTGTCGAGAACCTGCGGCTCGCCGCCCGCGACCGGCAGCTTGTAGATGCGCCCGCCCTGGTTGAACAAAAAGTATTTCCCGTCGCGCGACCAGTTGGGCGCTTCGAAATGCGCGCGTTTGGTGTAGACAACGCGGCGATCCTTTGACGCGATGGCGACGGTCTCCAGCGTGCTTTCCAGAATCGGTTGCGGGCGCTGTTTGATCTCGACGTTGGAGAAGACGGCCTTCTCGATGACGTTGTTGTCGTGCGCGCAAACGCCGAGGCCGATATAGAACGGCTCGGTCAGCCTGATCCTGAACGAACCACCAGCCGATTGCAGCGCTTCGCCTTCGCGGGCTACGGACATAAAGACGTAATCGCCGCGCTTCTCGATCTGAATGCGGCTAGGCGCCTTCACGTTCGATTGAATCTCGCGCGTCGGGCCGCCTTTGATTTCGCGGTATTGCAGCGAGGTCAGGCCGTCGCCGTGCAGCGCCGCATCGGCGTAGGCCGAATCAGGATCGAGACTCTGCCGGATGATCAAACAGGCTTTGCGGTGCTGGTTTCCGCCGGCGCCGATGAACTGAATATCGGCGGCGATTGAAAGGTCGCCTGACACCCGCTTCCAGACGTAGTGAAACGCGTCTGTCGCGGCCCACATATTTTCGCCGCCGCCAGCGACTGCGTAAGTCTTCTTCGCCTCGTCACATTCGACCGAGCCGGGCAATTTGACCGCGCCGATGTCGCCGTTCTTCTCGAACAGGCCGAGTTTATTCTCTTGTGAAGAGGACGTCCCGGCTTGGAAAAATAGCCCGCAGCTCAAAGTCAGTATGAAGATCGTAGTGAAAGGTTTCATATTGAGTTGGGATTCGCTCCTTCTCCTGCTTGATCCGACTTAGGGCGGATTGCAAATCAACGTACGGCATACTGAGATTACAGTACGGATCAGTACCGCGAGCGGTAGCGAGC
>DATEMG010000736.1:0-10584 GCA_035275805.1 Blastocatellia bacterium | reverse complement strand
CTTCCTACGCGAAGCCGCTTGCTTACGCGCGCGGCACCGTACCGTTACGCCAGAATCTCCTCGATTACGCGACCGTGGACGTCGGTCAGCCGCATGTCGCGCCCGTTGAAACGATAGGTCAGCTTCTCGTGATCGAGTCCGAGCAGACGCAGAATGGTCGCGTGCAGTTCGTAAATTGACTTCCTGTTGTCGACCGCGCGGTATCCGTAATCGTCCGTCGCGCCGACGACGGTTCCTCCCTTGACTCCGCCGCCCGCCAGCCAGACGCTGAAGCCGTTTCCGTTGTGATCGCGCCCGTCCATGCGCTCCGAGATAGGCAGGCGCCCGAATTCGCCGTGCCAGACGATCAGCGTCGAATCGAAGAGGCCGCGCCCCTTGAGGTCTTTGATCAGTCCGGCGATGGGCCGGTCGGTTTCGGCGCAGTGCAGTCCGTGATTGCCTTTCAAATCCCAATGCGCGTCCCAGCTCGGCTCGAAGTTGCCGCCGCCGGAGAAAATCTGCACGAAGCGCACGCCGCGCTCCACCAATCGCCGCGCCATCAACGCCTGTCGGCCGAAGTAATCGGTCGGCTTCTCGCCCACGCCGTAAAGCTTCCGTGTCGCCGCCGACTCTTTGCTTATGTCAATCGCGTCGCCGGCGCTGGTCTGCATGCGGAAGGCCAGTTCGTAGGAATAAATCCGCGCCGACAGCTCGCTGTCATCCGGGTTGTGATCCAGATGTTTCTCATTCAGATCTCGCAACAGCCGCAGCCATTCCCGCTGTCGCTCCGGCGTGCGGTTTACGGGAGGATGCAGATCGACAATGGGGTCGCCACTGTCGCGGAACGGCGTCCCCTGATAGGCCGCAGCCATATAGCCATTGCCCCAGTTAGGCGCGCCGTTGATCGGCCCGCCGCGGTAGTCGGTGAAGACAATAAAGCCCGGCAGGTTCTCGTTTTCACTGCCCAGACCGTAGGTGACCCAACTGCCGACGCTGGGATGGCCGGCGAGAACGCTGCCAGTGCTCATCTGAAAAATCGCCGGGCCGTGCGCCGAACTTTGAGCGTACATCGAACGGATCAAGGCCAGATCATCGGCGTGTTCGGCCACATGCGGGAACAGCTCGGATATCTCCATCCCGCATCGGCCGTGTTTGCGAAACTTCCACGGCGAAGGCATCAGGCCGCCGGGCGTCCCCATCGTCGGGCGCACTTCGCCCACTCCCGTCATTTGCTCGCCCTGCCGTTCGAGCAGCAGCGGCTTGGGATCGAAGGTGTCAACCTGGCTGACGCCGCCGTAGCAGAAGATCGAAATCACCGCTTTCGCCTTGGCCGGAAAGTGCGGCGTTTTCGGCGCGAGCGGCGACCTGGATTGCGCCAGCAGCCCGTTGCGGCTGAGCAGGTCGGCGAACGCGACGCCCGCGACGCCGCCGCCCAGCCTCGATAGAAGATCTCTGCGTGAATAGTAAAGTGAATTCATGTTGAACCACGGATCAGTACCGCGAGCGGTAGCGAGCGTCGTTTCCGCCACTAGCCCATTGCGGGAGCGACGCTCGCTACCGCTCGCGGTACTGACTCGGCCTGCTTACTGTCGATAAACAAATTCATTCAGATTGAACAACGCATGACAAAACTCGGCCAGCCCGTTCGGACCGCTTCGAATAAATTCCACCGCCTTCGCCCGCTCGAACGCCGTAGGCGCGCGTCCCAGAGCCAAACGATAAGCCCGCTCAACCTGCGCCCGCGGGGCGTCGCCCGCCTCGCGCCGCAATCGTTCGGCGAAGTATTTGGCCTCCGTCAGAACGAAGTTGTTGTTCATCAACAGCAGAGCCTGCGGCGCAATGGTCGAGCGGTTGCGGCGATCGCAGGAATTGATCAGGTTCGGCTGGTCGAAGGTCTCGAAAAGCGGATAGCGGATGCTGCGCTTCGAAAAGACATAAAGACTGCGCCGCCACGTCGAAGGATCGTCATCGGGCCGGCCCGCCCATGTCCGCTTGGTGCTTGACTGGAAGAGCTTCGGATCGATGTGCGGGTAGACGCATGGCCCTCCTGGCGTGCGATCCAGATTGCCCGCCACGGCCAATATCTGGTCGCGAATGATCTCGGCCTCCAACCGCACGCGCGGCATGCGCCAGAGCAGCCTGTTTTCAGGGTCAACGGCCACATTCGTGGCGATATCGTCGCTGGCCATCTGATAAGCTTGTGAAGTCATCATCAGGCGATGCATCCGCTTAACGGTCCACTCCTGCGATTGCGGATTGTCTTTCGCCCTATCGCCCCGTCGCCCCGTCGCCCCGTCGCTCTGTCGCTCCTTCGTCCCGGTCATAAACTCCACCGCCAGCCAATCGAGCAACTCAGGATTTGTGGGCGGTTCGCCCAGTTTGCCGAAGTTGCTCGGCGTGCGCACGATGCCTTCGCCGAAATGATGCTGCCAGATGCGATTGACCATCACGCGCGCGGTGAGCGGGTTTTGTCTGGACACCAGCCATTCGGCCAATCCGCGCCGCCTATAACTCGATTTTGCGTTCGGCGGCGGGGCCGGGAACTCGTAAACGGTCTCGTCGATCACCGAGAGAGCGCCCGGCGTAACGACGGGGCCTTTGGCGTCTGGCGCGCCGCGATGGAGGAAATAGGTCGGGCCTGGCTTCGGGCCGGTTTCGCCGACGGCGCGCGCGGTCGGATAAGGCTTTGGTTTCTGTTGTTCAAGCGCCTTGATCTGTTCGACCAGCTCCTGATGTCTGCGTTTGTCATCGGCGGACAAGCGCGCCACGATGTCCTTCTCGGTCAGCTTCTGTGAGAGCGTGTCGTCTTCAAGCGTCTTTTTGATCTGCTGGACGTTGAGCCGCTGGCCCGGCGTGCGCTTCTCCGGCGGAGTGCGCCAGGCGATCTGCATGTATTCGGGCAGGCGGCCGACGGCCTCATCGACCAGCGCCTTCAGGTATGGCGCTTCAAGCTCTTCTTTGGTCTTCTTGAGCGGCCTTTGAATACCTTCGATGCGCTGCGTCTCGGTCTTGTGAGCGGCCACCACGTCGGCGCCGACCAAAGGATAGCTGACTGGTCGGGTCGGCGCGAAGACGGCCTGGATGCGGTAGAAATCTTTCTGCGGAATGGGATCGAACTTATGGTCATGGCAGCGGGCGCAGCCCACGGTCAGTCCCATGAACGTCAACGACGTCGTAGTGATCAGATCATCCAGCGCGTCCTGCCGCCCGCGCTCACCTCCGCCTCCGCCTTCGGGGCCGAGCCGCAGGAAGCCGGTCGCGATCATCGCTTCCTGCGAGTCGGGCGCGTACTCGTCGCCCGCGAGTTGTTCACGAATGAATTGATCGTAAGGCTTATCGTCGTTGAACGCCTTGACTACATAATCGCGATAGCGCCACGCCTCGGGACGATCCACATCGAACTCGAAGCCGCCCGAATCGGCGTAGCGAACCAGGTCGAGCCAGTGGCGCGCCCATCGCTCGCCGTAATGCGGACTGGCCAGCAAACGGTCGATCAATCGCTCCCAGGCTCCGGGTGAGGAGTCTTTGACGAAGGCTTCGACCTCTTCCGGGTTGGGCGGCAATCCCGTCAGATCGAGATAAGCGCGGCGGATGAGCGTGCGGCGGTCCGCACGCGGCGAGGGTTTGAGACCTTTGGCCTTCATCTTCTCCAGCAGAAAAGCGTCAATAGGATTGGCGCCCCAGACCGGATGAGACACGCGCGGCTCCGGTGAGCGGCGCGGCGGATGGAAGGCCCAGAAGCCGCGTTCTTCCGGCGTGATCGGACGCTCGATGAGTTTTGCCGCCTCGTCCCCCTTCACGGCCGTCGTATCCTTGTCGAATCCGTCGAAGGAAGCGCCTGTCTCGATCCAGCGCCGCAGAGTCTCGATCGCGGCGTCGGGGAGCTTCTTGCCCGGAGGCATAGTCGGCTTCGCCTGATGCGTAATGAATTGATAGAGCCGGCTCGCGTTCACGTCGGAAGGCTCGATGACCTTGCCGTTTTCTCCGCCCGCGAGAACCGAGGCGCCCGTCCGCAAATCCAGCCCGGACATCTTCGCCGCGCCGTGACAGGCGAAGCAGTTCTGCCTCAGGATGGCGTATGCCTGGCGTGAAAGGTCTTGCGCAGATTCTTGTGTAAGCCTGGCGCTCGAACCCGGCAAATAGAAGGACGCGAACAGGTAGAAGACGCTTGCCAATGCGACAAGATTGCGATATTTGCGGATGACCATCTGACTCCCCCTCCAATTTCATTTTCCATTTTCCATATCTACGATGGTCATTTGTCATTGCCGGAAACGCGCGGCAGTAGCAATGGCAAATGGCAATCGTAATATGGAAAATGGAAAATGAAATTTGTCGCAAAACTTTTGCTTCACCGCTACTATCGGATTACCTTCCCCTTGACCAACGCCTGCGCCGCCACCAGGTTATTGCCGAAGTTCGTGAAGTCTTTGAACGTCCAGACTACTTTCTTGTCGCGCGTGACTTCAATGAGCTGTGGATTATCCGGGCCCGCATGCGTGTTGCCGATGATCAGATTGCCGTTGGGCAAGAGTTGCAATGTTGTCACCCACGCGAGCGTGACTCCAGGCAATTCTTTCTGGTCAACGCTCCAGACGACCTTGCCTGCGGGCGTGACTTCGAGCACCCGGTTGTTGTTGCCGCCGGCGATCATAGTGTTGCCGTTCGGCATACGAATGGCGCCGAAGACCGCGACGCCATGCCCTTCGGGGCCGTGGCCGGGCGAGGCCGGGCGGCCGTTCAAATCCATCTCGTAAGTCCACACTACTTTCCCCGCGCCGTCATATTCGCGCAATTTGCCGTCGCCCTCGTGACAGACCAGGTAATGGCCGTTGTCGAGCTTGCGTACCATGCGCGTGTCTCGGTGGGCGTTGGGGCGCTCGATCGTAAGCGCGATCTCCTTGACGATCTGACCTTTCTTGTCCACTTCGACGAGGCGGGCGTTGCCGCTCTCGGCGATCATCGTCAGCCCATTCTTCAAACGCTGATACGAATGAATCTCGATGCGGCCGGTGTAGCCCTCCTTAGGCTTGGCTTCGTACCGCCAGACGACCTGCTTGTCTCGGTTCATCTCGACGACGGTCGTGTAGCTCGTCTGAAAGAGCACGGCGCCGTTGGGCAGCATCTGGATGTCGTGAATCTCGCGCGCGTCGTTATTGGGCGCCTCCCATTCAATCTCGCCCTTGGCGTTCACGATCGCGACCCGCTTTTTGTCTGCGCCGAGCACGCGATAATCGCGCGCGTTATCCATAGATTTCTCGGCTTTCATTTGCGCCGAAAGATCGACCGTGGCAAAGAGCGCGCAGAACAGCGCGCAGCCGAGAGCGGTTTTAGACAGTTGTGTTTTCAATGAAACCTCCTCAGAAAAATCGTCCACAAAGAACACGAAGAATCACAAAGGAATAAAAATCTTTGCGCCCCTTCGTGTTTTAGCGCTCGACGACGGTGGCGCGGACGATGTAATCGAGACGCGGAAAGTTGCGATTGATATAATCGGCGCCGCCCTCGAAGAGCGGGCCTTGCTTACCGGCGCGGATGCCGCCTCCCGCCGATTCGCCATACTCGTGGTTGAGCTTGTCCACCACGTCCATGCCTTCGGCAACCCGGCCGAAAGGCGCAAACGGCTCTGCATCGTGCGTCGCCGAATTGTCTCGCAGGTTTATGAAAATCTGCGTCGTCCTGCCGTTCGCCACGGCGAAGGCGTAAGCGACCGTTCCGCGCACGTTCGATTCGCGGCGCGGGTCGTCCGGGATCGTCCGCGCACGCCAGACGGAGGAAACCTTCGGGTCGCCGTTGATGCCGAATTGCGCCCATCGCCCTTCGATGACGCGATGGAAACGCACTTGATTGTAATAGCCGGCGCGGACGAGATTGTAAAAACGATCAGCGCCGTTCGGCGCCCAATCGCGATGAACTTCGATCAGGATGACGCCTTTGCTCGTTTCGACCCGAACGTTGAAACGTTCCGGCGCGCGGCGGTTCATCTCCGGCGCTTCGGGCGTGAGCAGGAGCGATGGCGCCTGCCCCTGACCAGGCGGTAGCGCCGCGGCCAGCAGAGCGAATAAGGCCACAATACTCTTCATGTTCATAGACGTCCCTTCGTTAGTAGACCTCCCGACTTCGATAGGGTCTTGTATGGCAATAAGGCCGCATGAACCCGATTAGGGAGGGGTGGGACCAGGGTATTGGGGAATGCAGAAATCTCCAGCATCCCGTCCTCCCAATCCACTCCTGGCCACTCCACTCCTGGCGGTTATCCCCCCCTAAGCCGGTTCAAACTCTCCTAAAACGATACAAGACGCGTCGCCCCGTTGAGTGATTCACTCAGGCGATGATCATTTGAGGCTCAATCGCAAACAATATTTGTCTGAAACCTGAGAAATTGAGCTTACCAAACTTACGGACAACTACAAATACCCAATGATCACCGAGGCGGCTTTGCTGGGATGGAGATCAAAATAGGAGGGCTGACGCGAGTCAGCCATTATCCAATCGGGGCTGCTTATCACTGCGGCCCCCTCTCAGACGGAGGTTTGGTTATGAAACCCCATGCGAAGAACCCAAACACATATTTGAAAATAACAGGATTGCTGGCGATTGCGATTTTGCTTGCGCCTAACGCCTGGGCGCAGTTGCGAATCGTCGGGGCGGTCTCCGGGACCGTCATCGACCCGAACAGCGCAGCGGTCGCTAACGCCAAAGTCACCTTGAAAGATGCGCAAACCGGCATTACGAAAGAGGCCACTTCGACTAACGGCGGGACATTCCTGTTCCCGGATCTGGCGATTGGCTCATACGTGGTCACGGTGACGGCGCCGGGATTTAAAACGGCGACTCTCAACAACATCTCCGTTTCGACAAACCAGACCGCCGACGTGAAATTCGTCCTGGAACTGGGCGCGGCATCAGAGACCGTCACGGTGTCCGCAAGCGAGGTGCAGGCGCTGGAGACCACCTCTCAATTGGTGGCGAGCACCCTCAGCACAAAGATGATTACTCAATTGCCCCTCGGAAACCGCGGCGGCGCGCTCGCTCTGGCCAGACTCTCTCCCGGAGCTTCTCCTCCCGCAGGAGGCAACACGCGATACAATAACCTGGCCGGCGGCGCCGTCAACGTCACTGTTGACGGGATCAATGACGCCTCGAACGGTTTCAAGAGCGGCGGAACCGTCTTCTTTATGACAGTTCCGGTTCGTCTGGGCGCGATCGAGGAAGTATCAGTGGAAACCGGCGGCCTGGGCGCGGACTCCGGCGCGCAGAGCGGCGCGAACATCAAGTTCACCACACGGCGCGGCGGCGCCCAATACCACGGCAGCGTCTTCTACGAGCCTACGAGCGAGAGGTTTAACGCTAACAGCTGGAGCCGAAACGCGCAGGGACTGGAGCGCCCCTTCAATCGAACTCAGAACTACGGAGGAAATTTCAGCGGGCCACTGATTCCCTTCGGCTATTTCAAGGATAAGCTGTTCGCCTTTGTCAACTTCGAGCGCACCTTTGCGCCGATAAGAACTCCTCGCACCGTCACGGTACTGACCCCGGCCGCTCAGAGCGGCATCTATACCTACGTCGTGAACGGCACAATCGATCAATTTAGAACAGTAGACGTGATTGATTTGGCCTCCAAGCGGCCAGGCCCGCCCACACTGGATAAATTGCCTTTGAACAAGGATCCGGTCATCCAGTCGATACTCGGCATAAATAACCAGATTCCGAATTTCGCCACCAAGATTGCCGACACCGATCTCAACCGCGACACTTACACATGGGACGCGGAGAATAACTCCTATAGATATTTTCCTACCGTTCGGTTGGATCACTACCTGACGCAAAAACAGCAACTGACCTTTACCTGGAACTACAGGCATGAGTGGCAGCCGGGCGAAAGGCGCATACCCGTGCCGGATATCGAAAGAACCAACCCGTTCCGCCTCGGTTACTTCGTCTATTCGGGGGCGCTGCAATCTACGTTCACGCCCCAAACCTTCAACGAGTTCCGCTACGGCGTGCAGCACAGCGGCGACACCAACGCGCGCGACGAATATGGCCGCCACTACCAGTTCAACGGCTCGCCGCTGCGCATCAACAACAACAGTTTGCCGTTCGCAAATGGCAATCCGGCAAGCCCAGTTATCCCGTTCATCGATCAGCAGAACGTGACTGGTCGCCATTTCATTACCACAATGTACGACACGCTGACGATGAACCGCGGGCAGCATACCATCACGCTCGGGGGCAGTTATCGCAAAACCGCCTGGAACGACGTCGGAGTGGTCTATCAACTTCCGGTATACACCACCGGAACCCCGAATAATGACCCGCTGCAAGCGTCACAGGCCTTCACCGCCGCTTCAGTACCCGGCATCAATCCGAACAGTCTTGGCGATCCCCTGGCGCTTTATAACCTCCTGACCGGCAGGGTCGCCTCGGCCGGTTTCACCCGCGTCGTCAACCCTGAGACGCTCCAATACGACGGCATCCAGGAACAGAACTTCACCCATACCAACTCGATCATGGGCGGTCTCTACGCGCAGGACCGTTGGCGCATACGGAGGAGCCTGACTCTAAACTACGGGTTGCGCTGGGAGGTTCAAGGCCCGATGAAGGATGGCAAGAGCATTACGGCGTCGCCGGATCTGGCTAGCATCTTTGGGCCTTCGAAGAGACTCTTCGCCCCAGGCGAACTCAGCGGCAATAACAACCCGACCGTGGAAGTCGGGCGCGTGCCATATAACACCGATTGGCACAACTTCGCGCCCAACCTCGGTTTCGCCTGGAATCCCTCGAAGACTGATGGTCTGATGGGCAAACTACTGGGCGACGGGAAGACGGTCTTTCGCGGCTCATATTCAGTTATCGTTTACGACGAAGGGACGCAATTTTTTGCGGCCAACCTGGGGCCGAATGCGGGCAAGACAATCGGCGCCACCACGCTCATCCCCGGCCAATCTGGCGCGACCAATCTGCCGGCCTTCTATACCCTTTCGGACATTGTGGCCAATCCGCTGAAAGTTTCAAACTTCGCGTTCAGCACAACCGAATATAAGAAGGTCATCAACCAGGCGGACCAGACCTTCGTGCGCACCCTCAGAGGATTCGATCCAAACCTGCGCGCGCCGTACACCGTCAATTACACCTTCGGCATCCAGCGCGAGTTGTGGCGAAACAACGTGCTGGAAGTCCGCTACGTGGGCAATCAATCGAAGCTCTCCTGGCGAACGAGCAATTTGAACGAGGTCGATATATTCGGGAACGGCTTCCTTGCAGAGTTCAAGAACGCGCAGCGGAATTTGGAGATAAATCAGGCGGCGGGCGTCACCAGCTTCCAGAATCTGGGCCGTCCGGGACAGATAGCGTTGCCGATCTTCGACGCGGCCTTTGGCCAGCGAGGGGCGCTGGCGGCGGCTACGCCCGCAAATGGGTACCAGTCCACCGCTTTCGTCACAAACCTGCTAAACGGCGCCGCGGGCGACCTGGCCAATACGCTGGCCACTAATCAGAACTATGTATGCCGCATGTTCGGAAGCAACTTCAGCCCTTGCGCGCGGGTTCAACCGCTGGCCAACGCTCCGGGGACTCTTCCGATCAACTTCTTCCTGCTCAATCCCTTTTCCGCAGGCCGCCTGGACTTTGTGGATAACGGCGGCTGGAGCAGCTACAACGGCTTGCAGATTCAGTTCCGGCAGCGCTTCTCCCAGGGCCTGAATTGGGCGACCAATTACACCTGGAGCAAAAGCCTGACCAATCTGACTGTGGATGCCCAGAACCAAGGCCGCGATTATCTGACTTTGCGTGATCCTGGTCTGAACCGCCGCTTGTCTCCGTTTGACATAACCCATGTCATCCAATCATTCGGAACATATGATCTGCCGATTGGACGCGGAAAATGGCTGTCAGTCGACAACCGCTTTCTCAATGGCGCGATTGGAGGCTGGACCCTGGGTTCGATCTTTGTCTTCCATACCGGAACGCCCATCCAACTCAGCGGTGGATTCAACACCGTAAACAACACCAACGACGCTGCCGCAAACGGCGTCCGGCTCGCTCCGGGCGTCACATTGGATCAGATCCAGGAGATGTTCAATGCGTCGCGGACGCGTTTGAATAGACCAAACTCTACCGATCTGCAGAGGCTCGCCGTTGACCCGCAGTTGATCGGTCCCGACGGCCGGGCCAACCCCGCGTTCCTGATTCCGAACAGGACGCCCGGCGAATTTGGACAACTCTTGTTTCTCCGCGACAAGAATAATTTTCAATGGGACCTTTCGATGACGAAGACCTTCCAGATTTTGGAGAAGGGGCGCTTAGAGATTTTTGCCGGCGCCAACAACGTGCTAAATCATCCGAGATGGGCCCTCGACGCGGCCATTGCCGGACAACCCCCCGGCACGCCGCCCGGCGCGCTGAACGTCTTCAGCACGTCGTTCGGCGTCATCGGCGCTCCGGGCGGGGGCCGCTCCATAAACCTGCGCGCCACGTTGAGCTTCTAGTGAATCCCTTCACGGTCGCGGCTCGATCTGTTCGGGTCGCGACCGTTTTTCCAGAGCAGTTTGCGATCGCATATACGCGAAGGCTCGCCGGATCAGTACCGCGAGCGGTAGCGAGCGC
>DATEMG010000735.1:0-4199 GCA_035275805.1 Blastocatellia bacterium | reverse complement strand
CGATGATCGAAGATCGAGGATCGAAGGTCGCGTCATCACGCGCAATGCGATTCTCGATCCTCAATCCTCGATCATCGACCTAGCCGCCCGCCGGCCTTTCGATGTGGCCGCCGAATTTCTGGCGCATAGCCGAGAGCGTCTTTTCGGCGAAGGAACTCTCCTGGCGCGAACGGAAGCGCGTGAAGAGCGAGACGGCCAGCACGTCCACGGGCACGGCCTCCTCGATAGCCGCCTGGATCGTCCACCGCCCTTCACCCGAATCCTGCACGAAGCCGGAATAGTTCGTGAGCGACGGGTCTTCGAGCAGCGCCATCGCGTTCAGATCGAGCAGCCACGACCCGACGACGCTTCCGCGCCGCCAGACCTCGGCGATGTCGGCGAGGTTCAGATCGTAGCGATAATCTTCGGGCAAGTCTTCCGACGAGGCGTTGCGCAGGATGTCGAATCCCTCGGCGTAGGCCTGCATCAAGCCGTACTCGATGCCGTTGTGAATCATTTTGACGAAATGGCCCGAGCCTGCCGGGCCGCAATGGAGATAGCCGTCCTCCGCCGCGCCGTCCACATTCTCGCGGCCGGGCGTGCGCGCGATGGCGCCGCGCCCGGGCGCGAGGGTTTTGAAGATCGGGTCCATATGGTCGAAGACCTCCTTCTCGCCGCCGACCATCAGACAATAGCCGCGCTCCGCGCCCCAGATTCCGCCCGACGTGCCGACGTCAGCATAGCGGATGTCCATCTGTTCGAGCAGCTTCGCGCGACGCACGTCGTCTTTGAAATGTGAATTGCCGCCGTCGATGACGATGTCGCCGGCGGACATGAACTTCGACAACGCTTCGATTGTCTTTTCGGTCGGGGCGCCGGCGGGGACCATCACCCATACGGCGCGAGGCTTTTGCATCTTTTCGACCAGTTCCTCGATCGTTCCAGCGCCTGCAGCGCCTTCGCCCTCCAGTCGCTTGACGCTCTCGGCGTTGAGGTCGAAGACGAAGCATTCGTGCCCGCCCCGCATCAGACGGCGGACCATGTTGGCGCCCATCCGGCCAAGGCCGATCATTCCCAGTTGCATTAACTTCGCTCCTTGATTCGAATTTGCGGTCGTGAAGTGAGAGGGGAGTGTAGAACTTGAGGGGGTGGCTGACAAGTTTGACCGATCACTTCCTCGGGTTTCATATGAGGCCTGATGAACGTCGCCTCATGGCGCTTCTAACGCTAACGTCACAGACTTTGGCGCCAACTGATTGCGTATCGGATGAAAGCCTTGTAGCTTATCTACGCTCCTCCGCGATCCGGAAACCATGCGCGAGGCGCGACGGTTTGCGGAGACTGACCTTCACCAGGTAAACATTTTTATTGTGCAAGTAAGGGGGAATTGCAATGAATCGCAATCGTTTACTAACTCTGTCTCTCGCGCTGCCCTCCGTTCTGCTCCTCATATGGTTTTCAGTTCCCGCTTCGTCCGAGACCGCGAATCACCCCGCGCCGCCGAACACAGTGCCGAACGGGCCGGCCGATTGGCCGCAATGGCGCGGGCCTGAACGCAATGGGGTGTCGAAAGACACTGGGCTGATTAAGCAGTGGCCGGCGCCGGGGCCTCGGCAGAGTTGGTCAATATCGAGTATTGGCGAAGGCTTCGGCTCGATTGCGATCAAAGGCGACCGCATTTTCGTGCAAGGAACCCGCGGGCGCGCGAGCGCGGTTTTCTGCCTCAATCGCGCCGACGGCCAGACGGTCTGGTCCGCGGCTTTGGGGGCGAAGTTGGACAACGGCGTGGGCAATGGGCCGCGCTCGACGCCCACTGTAGACAATGACCGTGTCTACGCGCTGACCGAAAACGGCGACCTGGCCTGCCTGAGCGCGCACAACGGCTCGCCGGTATGGCGCAAAAATATTTTGAAAGAGTTCGGCGGAAGCAATCCCGGCTGGCTGATCAGCGAATCGCCGCTAATTGACGGCGCCCGTGTGATCGTCACGCCGGGCGGCAGTGGCGCGGGCATTGTCGCGCTCGACAAGATGACGGGCAAAGAGATTTGGAGGGCGAAAGACCTGAGCGATCAGGCCAGCTATTCGTCAGCAATTGCGGCGGACGTCGGCGGCGTCCGGACAATTATGAACTTCACCGCTGGCGCGGCGGTGGGCGTCCGCGCCAGCGATGGCAAATTGATGTGGCGCAATTCGTCGGCAGCCAACGGTTCAGCCAACGCCACGACGCCGGTCTTCGCCGATAACAAAGTTTTCTTCACTTCGTCTTATGGAACAGGCGCGGCGCTGCTCGGATTAAGCGCGCAGGGCGGCGAGGTCAAAGCGCAGGAACTGTATTTCACTAAAAGCATGATGAACCATCACGGCGGCGTGGTATTAGTGAACGGTTATATATACGGGTTCCACGGCGACGCCGTACTGACCTGCATCGAATTCGCCACCGGTAAGAGGAAATGGGCGAGCCGCAGCGTCGGCAAAGGCTCGCTGACTTACGCCGACGGCATGCTTTACCTCTTGAGCGAAGGTCACATTGTCGGATTGGCCGAGGCCAACCCGAACGCATACGTCGAAAAGAGCCGCTTCACGATTCCAGACCGGAGCCGCTCAAGTTGGGCATGCCCGGTCGTGGTCGGCGGAAAGCTCTATATCCGCGACCAGGGGACGCTGACCGCTTACGACGTGAAGGCGAAGTAGGTTGCGGAGTGAGGAACGCCCGCGCCGGGAAATCCTTCTTGGAGTAACTCCGGTAGACGCCGTAGAACTTGTCATATAGCGAAACGATCGAATTGTTGTCACTTAAGAAAGGGGAAATTGAATGAATCGTAATCGTTTACTTACTCTGTCGCTCGCCCTGCCTGCCGTTCTCCTCATCATCTGGTTTTCAGTCCACGCGTCGTCCGAGACC
This sequence comes from Blastocatellia bacterium, assembly GCA_035275805.1. GTDB lineage: Bacteria > Acidobacteriota > Blastocatellia > RBC074 > RBC074 > JAJVID01. The sequence goes on along the minus strand of DATEMG010000735.1, from coordinate 1,318 downwards.
GCAAATCACTCCGCGCCGCCGAACACAGTGCCGAGCGGGCCGGCCGATTGGCCGCAATTGCGCGGACCTGAACGCAACGGAGTGTCGAAAGACACGGGACTGATTAAGCAGTGGCCGTCGTCAGGGCCGCAGCGGGCGTGGTCAATATCGAACCTCGGGGAAGGCTTCGGCTCGATTGCGATCAAAGGCGATCGCATTTTCGTGCAAGGAACTAAAGAGGACCTGAGTGTGATCTTTTGTCTGAACCGCGCCGACGGCAAAACGGTCTGGTCTGCGGGCCTGGGGCGGAAGGTGAACGAGGGACGCGGCAACGGTCCGCGCTCGACGCCCACTGTAGACAATGACCGCGTCTACGTTCTGACCGAAAACGGCGATCTGGCCTGCCTGCGCGCGCCCGACGGCTCGCCGGTCTGGCGCAAGAACATTTTGAGGGATTTCGGCGGGAGCAATCCCGGCTGGCTGATCAGCGAATCGCCGCTCATTGACGGCGACCGCGTGATCGTCACGCCGGGAGGCAGGGGCGCGGGCATAGTCGCCCTCGACAAGATGACCGGCAAGGAGATCTGGAGGGCGAAAGACCTGAGCGATGAGGCGGGCTATTCATCTGCCATCGCGGCTGACATCGGCGGTGTCCGAACGATTATGAACTTCACCTCGCGCGCGGCGGTGGGCGTCCGCGCCAGCGACGGCAAATTGATGTGGCGCAATTCGTCTGCGGCCAACGGCACGGCCAATTGCTCGACGCCGGTCTTCGCAGACGGCAAAGTCTTCTTCACTTCGGATTACGGAACGGGCGCGGCGCTGCTCGGACTGAGCGCCCAGGGCGGCGAGGTCACAGCGCAGGAACTCTATTTCACCAAGGAGATGAAGAACCACCACGGAGGCGTGGTCTTGCTGAACGGATACCTCTACGGGTTCTCCGGCTCTAGCGGTCTGACCTGCATCGAATTCGCCACCGGCAAGAGGATGTGGGTGAACCGCAGCGTCGGCAAAGGCTCGTTGGCTTACGCCGACGGTATGCTCTACCTGCTGAGCGAAAAACAGGTTGTCGGATTGGCCGAGGCGAACCCGAACGCATACGTCGAAAAGGGACGCTTCTCGATTCCCGACCAGGGCAAGGATAGTTGGGCATATCCGGTCGTGGCCGGCGGAAAGCTCTACATCCGCGACCAGGAGACGCTGACCGCTTACGACGTGAAAGCGAAGTAGGTTGCAGAATAGAAGAAGGGGAGTGGGGAGTGGGGAGTGGGGAGTGGGGAGTGGGGAATCGTGAAATAACTTCTTTGACCCCCATTCCCCACTCCCTATTCCCCACTCC
>DATEMG010000734.1:0-5912 GCA_035275805.1 Blastocatellia bacterium | reverse complement strand
TATAACACTCCGGACGGTCATTTCCCCGATGGCATCGTCTACCGCGATCAAGTCGGCAGTCAGCCAGCCTCTGATTTGCTGCAATTCCTCTTCGATTCCTTTTACGAGAGCGGGCGCGATTACAAGCCGCGCGAGGCCGAATTACTCAACCTGCTACGCGACAAGCGCGCGCTCGTGTTGCTGGATGACGTCGATTTGCCGCGCGCCGAGATCGAGCGGACGCTGAACGCCGCGCCGGAATGCGCTTTCCTGCTCTCGTCCGCTGAGCGGCGCATTTTCGGCGAGGGCCGCGCGCTGCGGTTGCAGGGCCTGCCCGATCCGGAGTCCACGCAATTACTGGAACGCGAGTTGGGCCGGTTGCTCGCGCCTGGCGAGCAGGTCGCCGCGCAAGCCATCTGCGCGCTGCTCGAAGGTCATCCGCTCCACATCGCGCAAGCAGCTGCGGTCGCGCAGGAGCGCAATTTGCCGCTCGACGAGTTGGCCGAGAAAATGCAGGCGGCGAAGGCTAAAGGCCAAAACCCCGCCGATCTGCTCAACCAGTGGACGGTCGGCGACGGTTCCGACGACGAGAAACGAGTGATGGCTGCGATGGCCGCTTTGGACGGCGCGCCGGCGCGCGCCGAAACCTTGGCGGCGGTCTCCGGAATAAGCGACTTCAATGCGACATTGGAGAGGTTGACGAAGCGCAAGCTTGTCGAAACGCGCGTCGACGGTTATCGGCTGGCCGGCCCGCTGCAAGCTATCCTGCAAAAAGATTGGGATTTGACCGAGCGGCGCAACAGCGCGCTGGCCCATCTGACGGCGTGGGCGGAAGAGCAACGGCGCGACCATCGGCGCGTCGAGGAGTCTTCCTCCGCGCTGCTGTCCGTCTTCAACTGGGCCTTGCGGAACGGACGCTGGGATGAGGCGAAGCGATTGGGCAAGGCATTGGATGTCGCGCTGACCCTGAGCGGGCGATGGGAGGCGTGGGGGCAGGTTCTGCGGCAGGTTGGTGAAGGCGCCGCCGCCGTCGGCGATGAGGAGACGGCCGCCTGGGTCTTACACCAACAAGGCTCGCGCGCCCTCTGTCTGGGCGATAACGAAGCGGCGCGCCGATATTTAACCGAAGCGATGGAACGCCGCGCCGCGATGGGCGATCACGCCGCGGCCTCAGCCACGCGCCATAATTTGGATTGGCTGTTTCCGCCCATCCCTTTCACACCGCCGGATTCATCGGGACAATCAGGGTCAACGACCGCCTCAGGACGAAGGATTCCGGGCTCGATTCCAGGTTGGCTCAAATTCCTCGGAGCGGCTTTGCTGGCCGGGATGGGCGGGTGGTTTTTCTGGCCTGAAGCGAAGCCGCAATTCACGCCCGAGCGATTGTCGTTTCTGAATCAACCGCTCAATCAATCAAGCGCGCAGCGGACAGTGACGCTGACCAATCCGGGCGCGCAAGAGCTGGCGATTGACGAAATGCGTATTGACGGCGCGGCGGCGGGCGATTTCAACATTGTCAGCGATGATTGCCGTGGCAGAAGACTGGCGCGCGGCGAAAAATGCAGCTTCGGCCTCGTCTTCACGCCGCGCGACGCGGGAGGGCGCGAAGCCAGTTTGAAGCTCATCGGGCGTCCTGCCGGTCTATTGCCGGAGTTGCCGCTGAGCGGCGTTGTCGCGTCGGCGCCTACGTCTCCATCGCCGGGAGTTTCGCCGGCGGTTACGGATTCACCTCTTACTCCACTTACATCGCCGGATGTCCAACCAAATCCGCTCAATTTCGGCAAGGTCGAGCTGGGCAGGAATGCCGTTCAAGCCCTCACGCTCACCAACACCGGCGCCGCGCCGCTGAAAATCGGCGCCACATCCTTTAACGACGATCAATTCAATGAATTCAGAGTCGATCAGAACGGCTGCCAGGCAAGGGATCTGTCGCAGGGCGATCGATGTACGATCAGGGTTATCTACACTCCACAGGGCAGCGGAGAGCGTCGGGCGACGCTGATCATCGCTGACAATACGCCCGCTCGTCGAATGAACGTGGCGCTCAACGGGTTCGGCGTCAAACCTGCGGCGGCGCGCGCCAGTGTGACGCCCTCCCAATTGGAATTCGGCGATCTGGAAGTCGGAGGCCGGGCTAATGAAGGAACGGTCACCCTCACAAGTGTCGGCGAAGCGCCGCTGCAAATCACCGGCGTCCGGCTAGAGGCCGCTTCGCTCTTCCGCATCGCCGCTGACGGTTGTGCGAATAGGAGCATAGTCCCCAAGCAGTTCTGCAGCGTCCGTATAATCTTCGCGCCCGGAGCCGTAGGCGCCCATCGCTCCACGCTGCTGATTGAAAGCAACGCGGCGGAGAGTCCACACCGGATAGAGATCAGCGGACGAGCGATCAAACCGGTTCGTCCAGCGAAGCTCACGATCACTCCCAGGAACCTCAATTTCGGGATCGATTCGGCTGGCAAGACGCTCACTGTCAGCCTGCGGAATGATGGCGAGGCCGCGCTGCAAATCAGCGAGATAAGCCTCGCGGGCCCCGATCCTGGCGACTTCAAGTTGAGTCCAGACTGCGCCAATACCGCCCTCCAGCCAGGACAAGAATGCCGCCTCAATCTCACCTTCACCCCGCAGGTGCGCGCCGGACGCGCCAATCGAGACCGCCTCTATTCAACCAGCCTTGTCGTCAAACATAACGCCGGCGGCGGGCAGGGCGAAGCGCAATTGAGCGGCGGCGCCAAGGGCGCCCAGCCCAAGCCAAGATTCGTTCTTACTCCGAACCAATGGGATTTCGGGCGGTTGCAGGTCGGGGCGCGCGGCCAGGCTCAGAGCTTCAGACTCACCAACCAGGGCGAGGAGCCTTTCAGTAATATCCGGGTGAAAATCGTTGAGAATATCCTCGGCTCTTTGCTCGGTCAGCTTATGAGTAAAGGCGCCACTTACCAGGGCGGTTCCAATTTCAAGATAGAAGACAATCGCTGCAACGTGACGCTCAAGCCGGGAGAAAATTGTGAAATCGTAGTGCGCTTCATTCCACGCTTGGGGGGTAGATTGCGCGGGTCGCTGCAGGTATCCGTCGGCGAGGGCGCCGCCACAGCTTCACTGAGCGGCGAGGGCGTGGGCGCCCAGCCCCAGCCCCAGCCAGGAAGAGGCTGGTGCTGCGTCAACGGGAAGATCGAGAATCTTAACTCGCGTGAGTGCCGGCAAAGAGAAGGCAAATCATACCCTGACGAGGCGTCGGCCAGGCGCGGATGCCGCCCCGTCAGGTGACCGTTGTGTTTCCCGCAGAGCTAGCTGGTGGTGTATGCTTGGCCAGTAAATCCAAATCATTATTCACAGATAGTACGGACAAAATTCATATATGCCCAAACACGAAATCAAAGTTGCGCACAGTCCCGATTCCGACGACGCATTCATGTTTTACGGCCTCGCCACCGAAAAACTCGACACCGGCGAGTTGCGCTTCGTTCACGTCCTCAAAGACATTCAGACGCTCAACGAGGCGGCGATGACGACGCGCGAATACGACGTGACGGCCATCTCGTTTCACGCCTACGCTTACATCGCCCAACATTACGCCCTGCTGCCGCACGGCGCGAGCATCGGCGACGGTTACGGCCCCATCGTCGTCTCGCGCGAAATTTTCCCGGAGTGTGAAATCAAAAACAAGCGCGTCGCAATTCCGGGCGAACTGACCAGCGCCTACCTGGCGCTCAGGTTACACACGCCGGAATTCGATTACGGCCTCGTCCCGTTCGATCAAATCATTGACGAAGTCTTGAAGGGCAATTACGACGCCGGCCTGTTGATCCACGAGGGCCAATTGACCTACCGCGACCTGGGATTGAACAAGGTCGTCGACCTCGGCGCGTGGTGGAAGAAAGAGACCGGATTGCCGCTGCCGATGGGCGGCAACGCCATCAAGCGAGATCTCGGCCAGGAGCTTCAACGCGAAGTCTCGAGCTGTCTGCGTCGCAGCATCCAGTTTTCGATGGACAACCGGCAGGACGCCTTGAACTACGCGATGCAATTCGCGCGCGACATGCCGGTCGAGACGGCCGACCGTTTCGTCGCGATGTGGGTCAACACCAGCACTCTCGGTTACACGGACAGGGACCGCGAGGCGGCGCAATTGATGTTGGATGAGGGATTCCGCAAAGGCGTGATTCCGTCGCAGGTAACGGTCGAATTTGTCGAATAGCCCCGATTCGCAGCGCCGCGATGGGTGAATTGGCTCTCTTAACAACAAAAGCCTGGCCCCATCGCAGGCGCAAGTTTGCGGAGTAAAAGGGCGGCTCAGCGCTGAATCTTCATCCCTTTCACAGCGCGCTCAAGCAATCCGTTTGAAATCTCATTCCACCGGACGGCAGCGCGGCCGCCCTCAGCTAGATCGGCGGCCGTTAATCCCATCCCGCTTAAATCTTCCATGTAGATGATCATCAGTTCATTTCGCTTCGCCTCATCAATCAGATGAACGAGGCGCTGAGAGAGAACATCATCGCTCGCCATGCGGTAGCCCTTGCTCTCCAAAAAGGCCCGGGCGCGGGCCCCGTCGGAATCAGGCCGCCCCGGATTACCTTTTATGTTTCGAGCGTAGGCGTCCGCGACGAATTCAAGCCCGCCGATGTTGGCCGTCTTGTTTACCTTATAACGGTAGGTGTGAGTATTGCTCGGCAGGTAGCCTTCGAACTGCACCCAGTACATCCGCTTGACGCGCCCCTCTTTGTCAGCGTCGATAAAGAAATGCTGCTCGGCGTGGGCTACTTCGTAAAGGACGAAGCTGTGTCCGCCGACATACTTAAAGCCCTTGTCAAATTCAATGCGCACGGCGGGCATTTCGGACGATGTCAAAACCTGATCCTTAACGGTGCGCGCTTGCCGGCTTGGCGCATCGGTCGCTTTTTGTCCTGACGGCGATGGGGTGGATTGCCCGCATGCGGGATTGGATAACGCCGCCAGGCCGATGACGGCTATCATAAGCCACAACACCCTCTTCATTTCGCGATCTCCTTTGTGTTGGATTTGCACAGGAGATACGAATGGAGATGAGCTTACGTTCCAGGTCTTTCGCCCAGCGTTAATGAGGACGCTACCTCTGTCATGTGGAATCTTTTTGATCACATGCGCCGCAGCGCAATAAAACTGTGCAACGCCGCACTGAACAACGCGCCATAGCACACCACCTTGTTGATCTTCTCGAGCGGAAGTCCGGGGGCTTCTTTGTAGAGAAGCGCGCTGGCGATCGCCGTCGTCATAACGACCACGCCCGCGATCATCAAATCGCGGCCAGCGACCCGATTCGCCTCATACCATACTCTGTCGTTCGACAACGTCTTCGACGTCCGAAAACCTGCCAGGCGATTGCGCGGAATCCACCCTCGCAGAAGCGGGACGCCGACCGCGAACAACACAAGGCCCGCTATGATATAGGCTGTGAATGCCCCACTCATCTCTCTCCTCCTTGTTTGTACTCCCCGATTCGAGCGTGCCTTTCGTCTTCATACGAATCGGCGATTTGGGAAACAAGACGACAACTATCGCATTTGAACTGAAACTTGTGAAACGGCGACATATCCCGATTTTGATCTGATATACGCCACTCGCCGCCGCAAAGCGGACAGGGCCGCATCGCCTCGCCATCGTTGCGACCCCAGTATCGAGTCAGGTAATAAAACGTCGGTTTTTCTGTCGCCTTCTCGATCCTCGCGCAGAGATCGCGCCCGTCAACCGACAAATCACTTTTCGGATCAGCGATCTGTTTGTACGCGGAGATTTCAAGCGCGCCGGACGCGAGCCAGACTTTGTCGAGTTCTTTATACGAGCCAGCCCATGAGTATAAATCTTGGCGGTCTTGATCGGGAATCGGGAGGAGATACATAGGAATTGGCTCGCCGGAATCGCCGCAACAAACGGGGCTGGCGTCATCAAACGCATGCGTGCAT
>DATEMG010000733.1:0-7293 GCA_035275805.1 Blastocatellia bacterium | reverse complement strand
AAAGCTCTGCCCAAAGCTCTGCCCAAAGCTCTGCCCAAAGCTCTGCCCAAAGCTCTGCCCAAAGCTCTGCCCAAAGCTCTGCCCAAAGCTCTGCATGGATGCGGCTGCCTTATTTCATCGAGCGCAATTTCAGGGTGGACGACAATGTCACGCACTCGGTCTGGATCGAATCGAAGCAACCGCTCGAATCGTCATCGTCCAGTCTGAAGCCGGAGCATCCGTCCGCCAATCTCTTCGCGGTCAGGGGCGCGATCTCGCACGTCGAGCTGGCGAAGGCTTTTCCCGCCGTCCGCGCCTTCCGCTCGGCGCTTTTCAGCGAAGCCTGGACGCGCGATCCGTTCAGCAAGACCGGCGAGATCATCGCGCAGCGAATCGAGCCGAAGTCATCGACTACGCCGATCCGCGCGGTCTTCGTGGTCGACGGTTCGGCCTCGATGCGCGACCAGGCGGCCTCGATCGCGGACGCGCTGGCCAAAATGCCCGAGCGCGGCGAATTCGCGCTCCTGGTCGCGTCGGACGAGGTCGCCGAGTTGGCGTCGATGCGGCTGGCGACACAAGCGAACGCCGCTGAAGCCGCCGGCGCTCTGAAGCGATTCGATTTTCGTGGCGGCCAGGACAATCTGCCCGCGCTCGGCCGCGCCTGGGAGATCGCATCACAAAATCCCGACAGCGTGATCGTATGGATCCACGAGCCTGTTCCGATGCTGTTCAAATCAACGGACGAGTTGCGCCAGCGATGGGAGCGGCGCCCGTCCAGCGCGCATCTGTTTGACCTGCAAACGCGGCGCGGCGCGAACCTGATCGCCGACAACCTGAGCGGCGTCGCGGCCGTCAACAGGTTGACGCGAATGGGCGACGCGCCTCAGGAGATGCGGCGTCTGTTCTCGCGCTTCAGCGGCGGGTCGCAACAGTTCGCAGTGACCCGATCGAGACTTCCCGGCGCAGGTCGAATGACATCAGGTAACTCGAAGGAGACCTCGAAGCATCTCGCCAGGTTGTGGGCGTTCAGTGAAGTGGCGAATCTGATGCGGCTCGGAGACGACAAGAGTTCTGACGCCGCGATGAAACTGGCTTCGAGTTACCAAATCGTAACTCCGCTGACCGGGGCCGTCGTGCTCGAAACGCAGGAGCAATATCAGAGGGCCGGCCTCGTCCCGGTCAGCCCGGGCACGGTTCCGACCATTCCCGAACCCGAAGAATGGTTGCTGATGCTCTCGGCGCTGCTCGTCCTATCCTGGATTCTCCTTCGGCGGAGGTTCGCTTGCCGAGCCGTTTGATCAGGGCGGAAACTCTGCTCGCCGTCGAGTTGCTGGCGTTCTGGCCGGTCTGGCGGTGGTACGTTCATCGCCTGAACGACCAATCGGATGAGGCGTGGGGGATAGTGGCTCTCGTCACCGCCCTGATTTTCATTTTTTGGCATAAGCGCGAAAACGGCTCGGCGTTCTCCGCGCCTCTGCGGTTGATGCTGCCGGCGACATTACTGCTCTGTTACTCGTTGAGCTATCACTTCCTCTCACCCCTGCCGCGCGCGGCGATCGCCGTCACCGCAATCGCGGCCACCGTCAGCGCCATGCGTTTCGGCCGAAGATTGCATCTCGGAATCTGGGGATTGCTGCTGCTGGCGCTCCCCGTTGTGGCGTCGCTTCAGTTCTACCTCGGTTTTCCGATGAGGGCGGTCGTGGCCAGGCTCGCCGCTCCGATGCTGCAAATCAATGGGTTCGCGGTCACGGCCGTTGGGGCGTCTTTGAACTGGAACGGCGATCCGATCCTGATTGACGCGCCGTGCAGCGGAGTAAAGATGCTATGGACGGGATTTTATCTGACCTGCGCTCTGGCTTGTTATTACAAACTCGACGCGAGGCGGACGGCGTTGGCCTGCGTTGCCGCGCTTGCCGCGATCGTCATCGGCAATACATTCCGCGCCGCGGCGCTGTTTTACGTCGAATCCGGGGCCGCCAATCTCCCGCTGCCCGACTGGACGCATGAAGGCGTGGGCGTCGTCGTATTTGCCGCAACTGCGATTGCGATTGCATGGGTGGCGATGAAAATAAATCAGACAGAAAGATGTAGGAGAGAAAAATAAAAGCCATCCTAAAGCCTGTTCTTATTTTTCTCTCTCACATTTTTCTGTCCGCTATTTTTTTCTCCGATAATGCGCTCTTCCATTTTCTTCATCATCTGCTGTCTGCTGGCCGCCGTCGCGCCTTTTGCGCCGATTCGATCGGACGTGACGAATGAGCAAGCCGCCTTTCCCGGTTGGCCGGCCCAACTCGAAGGCCGCAACCTGACGCAATTGCCCCTGTCGTCGCGTGAGGAGCGCTTCGCCTCTGACTTCCCAGGCCGCATCGCCCGTTTCAGCGACGGGCGCCGAGAGATCATTATTCGCTGGGTGGCTCGCGAAACGCGCGCTCTCCACCCTGCCTCGGATTGTTTCAAAGGCCTGGGTTATTCGATCAAGCCGCTTCCCGCCCGCGTCGATCCTGCCGGTCATTCTTGGGGCGCCTTCGAGGCGCGACGTGGTGACGAAGCGCTCCAGGTCCACGAACGCATCTACGACTCGGCGGACAAAGAGAGTTGGTCTGATGTTTCGAGCTGGTATTGGCACGCGATTATTGGTAAGACCAGCGGCGGATGGTGGGCCGTGACCGTGGCTGAACGACCATAGACTTTACACTCCTCAGACTTTCAGGCAAAAAACGCATCCTCGAATTTTTTTGGTTCGTATTCCCCACTGAAGCCGAGATCATAAAGATCAGGTGAACGAGAAAAAAATGACTGAGTGCTCATTCATTTCAAAATCGAATATTGTCCGACCGGTCAACTAATTACATTGACCGGCTGGTCAATTTATGCACAAATGACTGATAAGGCTGGACAAATCGGCTTGACACGATTTGTTATTAAATTTAGATTTGCGGCGTGGTCGCGTAAAAAACGTAGTAGGCAAAAATTATTAACAACACTTACCAACATCCGGAGAAGGAGTGGATCCTATGCAACGAAGAAATCTCTCCCTGAGCGCGAGCATTGCATTCTGTCTGGCAATTGGTCTGATATTCGTCACCAGCAGCAATGCCGACAACACTTCCAAAAAGGTCGCGGCCAAGAAAGCCACATTCAGCAAAGACGTCGCTCCGATTTTATTTAAAAATTGCGCCGAGTGTCACCGGGCGGGCGAGAGCGCGCCGTTTTCGGTATTGAGCTACAAAGACGTTCGGCCGTGGGCGAAATCGATCCGTGAGAAAGTCGCCAACCGGACGATGCCGCCCTGGCATGCCGACCCGCATTTCGGCGAATTCCAAAATAATCGGACCTTAAGCCAGCCGGAGATTGACAAGATCCTGGCCTGGGTTGACGGCGGCGCGGCGGAAGGCGACCCGATAGACATGCCGGCGGCGCCGAAATTCGTCGACGGTTGGAACATCGGCAATCCCGATATGGTGATCCCGATTCCCGAAGAGTACACCTATAAAGCGGGCGCTGACGAATATCAATATTTCGACGTCGAGACCAATTTCAAAGAAGACAGGTATGTGGTGAGGGCCGAAGCGCGTCCGACGAACCGCAAGATCGTTCATCACATCATCGCCTTCATCATTCCACCCGGTTCGATGAATATGGCCAAGATGAACACCGAGCAGCGGTTCAAAGCGATGGAGGCGGCGTTAAAGAACTCGCCCTTCTACCGCGACGGATATTTGCTGCGAGTCAAGGCTGACCAACCGGTGGTTGATGACGGGTGTGAGCCGAAGAATCAGCGCGGCGGCGGCGGCGGCGGCGATCAATTCTTGACCGGCTACGCTCCTGGGCACAACGCGGACATCTGGGAAGCGGGAGTTGGAAAGCGGATTCCGGCCGGATCGATCATCCGATTCCAGATTCATTACTCGAACCAGACGCTCGGCGGCAATGAGGTCGAGAAAGACCGATCGATGGTCGGACTGATCTTCACCAAGGAGCCGCCGCAAAAACTGATGACGACCAATTCCGTCGGCAACATCTTCTTCAAGATTCCCGCCGGCGCCGACAACCATCGCGTCACGGCATGCCGCATGCTCCGCCGTGACACGACGGTTTACGCGATGATGCCTCACATGCACCTGCGCGGTAAGGCAATGGAATACAAGGTCTTCTATCCCGACGGCAAAACGGAAACGTTGCTCAACGTTCCGGCCTACGATTTCGCCTGGCAGACGAACTACACGTTGAAAGAGCCGAAGCGGTTGCCGAAGGGCGCCAAGATCATGGTCACGGCCTATTTCGACAACTCGACGAAGAACAAGTTCAACCCCGACCCGACGAAAGATGTGCGCTACGGCGAGCCGACCTACGACGAAATGATGCTCGGCTTTATGGACTACGTCACCGAGTACCCAACCGTCGCGCAAATCGATCCGAAGGTTCTGGACAGCTATGCCGGTAAATACGAAGTCCGTCCGAACGTCTTCGCCACCGTCACGCGCCAGGGCAATTCGCTCTTCGTGCAGATTCCGTTGCAATCGAAGATGGAATTCCTGCCGATGTCCGAATCGAAATTCTTCCTCAAGTACAGCGACACCGACATGACCTTCGTCAAAAATGACAAGGGCGAAGTGGTCGAGGCCTTGCTGGAAGGCTCGATTAACACTCGCGCCAAGCGAGCCAGTGAGGCGACGAACGCCGGAAGCGGACAGTAACTGATTGTAGATCGCGGAATCATCAAAACCTGATAAATCATCCGCTCTTATTTTTCTGTCCTACATTTTTCTGTTCCAGTTTGGCCAACAGAAAAATGTAGGACAGAAAAATAAGAGCGGATGATTTTCTAAGAAGGTAACCAACAGTTTGCCCAGTTCGACAAGGAGTGTAGGCGCCATGAACAAAGCACGCGTCATCATAGCCGCCATCTTCTGCCTCGCGATTACGGGTTCGCTCCTGCTGCCCGCGAGCCAGGCCGACACGACTAAGACTTCATCGAAACAGGTCACATTCACCAAAGACGTCGCTCCGATCTTCTTCAAGAATTGCGCCGAATGCCACCGCGCTGGCGAGGCCGCGCCGTTTTCGGTGATGAGTTACAAAGACGTTCGCCCGTGGGCGAAATCGATACGCGAGAAAGTGGTCAACCGCGAGATGCCGCCCTGGCACGCCGACCCGCACGTTCAGGATTTCAAGAACGACCGCCGTCTGACGCCGGCCGAGATCGACGCCATAACCGCCTGGGTTGACGGCGGATCTCAGGAAGGCGATCCGAAAGATTTGCCTCCTCAGCCTGCGTTCGTCGACGGCTGGAACATCGGCAAGCCGGACATGGTCATCACTATGCCCGAAGAGTTCACGCTCGAAGCCAACGGGCCCGACGAGATTCAATATTTCGAGGCCGACCCCGGCTTCAAGGAAGACAAGTACGTGATGATGGCCGAAGCGCGTCCCGGCAACCGCCAGATCGTCCACCATCTGATCGCCTTCATCCGCCCGCCGAAAGAGGGCAAGCCGGCGCCCAAGCTCACGCCGGAAGAGCTCAAGAAAATGCGAGAGGAGTTCGAACGCGACTCGGTCTTTTATCAGGACGGGACCTTGACAAAAGTGAAGAAGGACGCGCCGGTATACGACGACGGCTGCCAGCTTCCGAGCGGCGGTTCGGGATTCAAGCGCGACGGCAGCGGCAGCGATCCGAACCAAAACGCGCTGCTGGTCGGATTCGCGCCGGGGATGCCGGTGGCGAAATGGGGCCAGGGAATGGTCAAGAAAATTCCCGCCGGATCGAAGATCGTTTTCCAGATGCATTACTCGAAGGCCGCGGGCTACGTCCAGAAAGACCGCTCGATGGTCGGTCTCGTATTCGCCAAAGGCCCGATGGAGAAGATGGTCACGACGCATCCTGTCTCGAACAACTATTTCAAGATTCCCGCCGGCGCCGAGAACCACCGCGTCACGGCCTGCTGGATGACCGAGCAGGACATAACATTGATCAACGCGATGCCGCACATGCATCTGCGCGGCAAAGCGATGGAATTTAAAGTAGTCTTCCCAGACGGCAAGCGCGAGACCGTGCTCAACGTTCCGCGCTACGACTTCGGATGGCAGACGGTCTATTACTACAAGAAGCCGATAGCGATCCCAAAAGGGTCGAAGTTCGTGGTCACGGCGGTCTACGACAACTCCACGAAGAACAAGTTCAATCCGAATCCGAATGTGGATATTCGCTGGGGAGACCCGACCTACGAAGACATGATGATCGGCTGGCTGGAATACACCGTTGATCTGAAGAGCGCGAAGAACGCGAACGCGCATAGCGGCGGCGGTTCGGACAGGAAGTAACCGGAGGTCTGTAAAACGTTATGCGCTTCATTCCCCGGCAAGGAGTGAGGCGTATATCCGCAATGATGGAACGTAATACGAAAAACGTTTGGCTGATCAGGCACGCGGAAAGTATAGGGAATGCAGGTTTGGTCACTTCTTCGCCGGACACGATTCCACTTACGGGAAAAGGGATCGAGCAGGCTTTGTATTTGGCTGATTCTTTTACCCAGGCGCCCGCGCTCATTGTCACTTCGCCATATATCCGAACGCACCAAAGCGCCAAGCCGACGATCCGACGTTTTCCCACGGCCCGGCAGGAGCAATGGGAGGTTCAGGAGTTTACTTACTTGTCGCCGGAGCGGTACCGGGATACGACCGCCGTTGACAGAGCGCCATTCGTTGAGTCGTATTGGTCAAGATGCGACCCGCATTACATAGACGGCGAAGGCGCTGAATCGTTCGCCGACTTCATCCGGCGCGTTCAACAGGCGATTGACGGGCTGTGGTCTTGTCAGTCGGAATTTGTGGCGGTATTCGGGCACGGGTTGTTTTTACGGGCAATGATCTGGCAGATGCTTTTCGGCGCGCAGCCGGTCAATGCGACAACCATGTTATATTTCAGGCGCCTCCTGGTCGAGACCGCAATGCCAAACACGGCGATCACCAAAGTCGATCTACTGGCGAACGTTCAGGAGGCGCGGATAGGCGATAGCAGTACCGCTCATCTGCCGTCAAAGTTAATCACGTATTAAACTTCAATAGCGTCAACAATTATGAAGGATGATCGCTGTGCGATGTGACGGAGTCTTTGGAGTGCGGCGAGCTCTCGCCGTTTTTCGTTAGTCGAAAGCGAACGAAAAGCGGCGAGAGCTGATACTGCTGGCAAACTCAGAAAGTGAGCCTCTCGGCTCTTAGCTCCGTAGGAGCGCGATGTTTATAGAACTCGGCTGGCAATTCTTCCCAGCTCCGTAGGAGCGACATCCGGCGCATGTCGCTCCTACGGAGCTGGGA
>DATEMG010000732.1:0-2146 GCA_035275805.1 Blastocatellia bacterium | reverse complement strand
CGCGCAAAATATGCGATCAGAGTCGAAGACTGGCGCGCGGCCACGCCACGTGACGCGCAATTCGTGGAGGTCGAAAGAAAGTTTTCGGAGGCGACGCAATTGCTGCGGCGCGGAAAGGCCGATTCGCTGCCACAGGCCGCGGCGTTATACCAGGACGCGCTGCGGCGATGGCGTGAGTTGGGCGAACGTCGCTATGAAATGAAAACTCTAGTTTATCTCGCGGCGATCAATGAAAGGCAGGAGAATTTTCGGCGCTTTATCGAGCTTTACTCGCAGGCGCTCCCGATAACCCGCGATCTGGGACACCGGCGTTTTGAGGGCATTTCGCTCCACGGCATCGGCTATGGTTGGCACAAGCTCGGAGAATCCCGGAAGGCCCTTGAATATTACCGGCAGGCGCTGACCATCAGACAACTGGTTGGCGTCGGGGGTGAGATGGCGCTTACCCTGGCCGCCATTGGGAACGTTCACACGGATTTGGGCGAGGCGAATCTGGCGTCGGACGCTTTCCGACAGTCATTGCCGCTGGCGCGCGCTTCGGGTAACAAAGCGCAGCTCGCCTTTGCGCTGAACTCAATGGCATGGCTTCACATCAGGATCGCCGAGTATCAGCTGGCAATCAATCTGCTTCAGGAAGCGCTCCCACTGTGGCGCGAATCCGGCGTTAGTCTCGGCGAAGCCACGGCGCTCAACCTGACGGGGATGGCTTACTCCTATCTGTTCGACATGCAAAATGCGCTGAGCTACTACACTCAATCAATTGATTTCGCCGAAAAATCGGGCGTCCGCTTCGCCGCCGCGCAGGCGTTCAACAATCTCGGGTTTCAGTATTGGCGGCTGCAGGATTATGGCCGGGCGCTTGTTTGCTACGAACGCTCTTTGCGGTACTGGCGCGAGATAGGTAACCGCGCGCAGGAATTACGGACACTCAACAACCTGGGCCTTCTGTACATTCAAAAAGGCGACACAGATAAATCGCTCGAATTATACAGAGCGGCGCTCGGCGATAGAGTGGACGGGAAGTATCTGAGAACTGACGCCCCCTTCCTGAGTAACATCGGGTTGTCCCACTTACGGCGCGGGCACGTCGAACAAGCTCCGGAAGAATTTCAACGGGCGCTGGAATGGTTCGAGCGGGCGCTGCCGCTCATCCGTGAGAGCCGTGACAGGAGAACGGAATTCCTGGCGCTGGCCGGCAAGGCCGAGGCGCATCTGATGCTGAATCAATCCGAATTGGCGATGAAGGAGATCGAGCAGGCCATCCTCATCGGGGAGAAGATCCGCGCGGACATTACCAGCCCGACACATCGCGTCCTGTCGCAACCCTTGATGACAGGCGTTTATAAACAGCAGGTTCATGCGCTGATGCGGCTTCACCAGGAGAATCCGTCAGCCGGTTACGATACGCTGGCCTTGCGGGCCAGCGAGCAGTATCGCCTCCGTACGCTGCTCGAAATGTTGTCCGAATCGAGAATCGAATTGAGCCAGGGGATTGACGCCGGATACCTGACCCGGCTCAGGGAGCTTCAATTGAAACTCGAATCCGCCGAAGACCGCCGCTCGCTATCGCTCTACCGCAAGGATGCCGATAAACTGGCGCAGATCGAAAAAGAGATTGAAGAGCTGCTGCGGCAGAGGGATCTGCTCGACGCGGAAATTCGCGCCAACCACCCTCAGTACGCCGCGTTGAAGATGCCCGCGCCTCTCAACCCATCCGAAATACAACGGCAATTGCTCGATGACGAAACGATCTTGCTGGAGTATATGCTGAGCCGGGGGCGCAGCTACCTATGGCTGGTCACCGCGGACTCGATCAGCAGTTACTGCCTTCCTCACGTTCAAATAATCGATCGAGCCGCGCGGCGCGTTCAGGATTTGATCACATCGCGCAATCAGCCTCACGACAGTGAATCGCTCAAGGAACTGCAAACGCGACAGGCCAGGCGGAAAGCCGAATTCGACCAGGCCGCTCAAGAATTGAGCCGGATGATACTAGGCCCGGTGGCGGGAAAGCTCGGCAAAAAACGCCTGCTGATTGTCGGCGACGGCATACTGCAATACATCCCCTTCGGCGTATTGCCCGAACCTGAGAGCGGGGGAACGGGAGAAGACGAGGCGACGGGGCGACGGGGCGACGGGGCGATAG
>DATEMG010000731.1:0-16663 GCA_035275805.1 Blastocatellia bacterium | reverse complement strand
GATCGAAGTCGTCGGGCTTGATCAGAATGCCGCCGAGCGGGACGCCGTCCGAATTCTTATACCTCACAAGCTCGGCCTTGCCCCATGTGAATTGATCTTTCTGTTTGCCGGCGTCGCTGACCTTCTTCAGGGCTTTGAAATCAGGGTCGGCGACGAGGATGTCGGGATACTCGTCGAAGCGCGACGCCGTCAGCATCAACACGTCGGCGTCTTTGGCCTTCACCGGGGCGCTGAAATTCTTCGCCGCCATCAACAGCTTCTCCGGCATGCCTCCGTCTATACGGTCGCGATAGAAACCGCTGTCGCGCGTCCATTCGTTTTCGGCGGAGAGCAACAGCGGCTTGGCCGGATCGATGCTGCGATCGGCGCCTCCCTGGCCGCCAAATCCTGCGCCGCGTCCCCCGCCTCCCCCGCCTCCCGCGCCGCCGTCCTGCTCCGAACGCACGACGCGGAATTCGATCTTCTCTTTGCGCCCGACGCCGTCGGTCAGGTTTTTAGCCGACGACCCGTCGGGCGCGATTTGCCATACGTCGTATTTATCGTAAAGCAGCGCGTATTTGTCGTCTTTTGTCCAGCCGCCATTGCCGTAGGCTCCGGGCACGCTCGGCGTGTCAGTCTCTTCGCGCCAGAAGGCTACGCCCAGCGACTTTGTAAGGTTCGTGAACTTGCAGTCGGGGAATGAGACGCTGCCCCAATCTTTGCCGTCGAAGAAGAGGGCGTATTTGCCGCCTGGCGAGAAGGTCAGGGGGAATTGAAACTTCTTCAACAGCGGTTTGCGCGAGCCGTCCGTCGTGTTGACCAGGTAAACGTCGGAATAATTGGCGTCGCGCCCGACCAGGATACGGTATTCGCGGTCGTCGGAGCCGATGGCCCATTGGCCGTCCGCCGACGGATTGACGTTTTCCATCGTCGAGTCGGCGAGCTGTATGAACTTCCGCTCCTTGATGTGATAGACCGCGCGATAGGAACGGTTGCGGTCCTGTTCGGCGCGGACTTTCTGCATCGGCTGGATGTAATCGTCCTTCCAATGCCACAGATCGACGATCACTTTGTCGTCGGCTTCGGCCGCGCCAGCCTCGGCGTCCTTCTCGGTTTCTGGAGGCGGGGCCACGCCGAGGAACAATTCGCCGCCGTCCCGCGAAAAGCTCAAGGCGCCGCGTTCGCTGATGACCATTCCGGCGCGGAAGCCCTGTGTCGCGCCCCCGGCTGAGGATACGATCTCAACCGCCTTCGCCGCTTTGCGATCCCAGTGGTAGAGCTTGAACCGCGCGGGCGGTGAGTCCTTCGCCTGTTCTTTCGCTGCGGCCTCGTCGCGGTCGCTGATGAAGGCGAGTTGCGTTTGCCCTTCGTCCCAGGTGATCTTCGAGTACTTGCCCTTGCCGGTCAGCAGGTCGACGGGCGGGCCGTCGGCGCCTGGCGTGACGGCGTAAACGCCGTTGACCTCTTCTTTTCTCGACGAGACTGTGAAGACCAGCGTCCTGGCGTCTTTGCTCAAGCTGTATTCCAGCGCGTCGGAGAACGTTCGCTCGACGCCGGTCGTCAGATTTCGTAACGCCAGGTCCGAGCCGTACTCCTTCCGCGCGCCGCCCGGCCTTCCGCCTGCTGCGCCCCTTCCGCGCTGCTGAAAATCTTCATCGTCATTTTCATTCTGTTTCTGCTCCGGCTTCGCCGGCTTATCGTCGGATTTCTTCTCTTCCGGCTTGGCTTCGAGCTGATAAGCGATCCAACCAGGAGACTGGCCTGGGCTGTCTTCCGGCGCCTGGAAACTCTTCACGCGTTCGATGCGCGCCACCTGTCCATTCGACAAATCCATAATGCCGAGCGCGTTCTTCGGCATTGCGTCGGGAGCTTTCTTCTCCTTTCGCGCTTTCAACAGGTCGTCTTTGTTCGGCTCTATAGTGAAGGCGGCGAAACGGCTGTCGGCGGTGAAGTGGACTCTGGCCAACCGCCCGGCCTGCGCGAGCGCTGCCGGCCCCGGCGTTTCATCGCCGTCGGGAGCGGGTGTCGGCGGACGCCAGCCTCGGCCGTGGCGCCATTCGGCGCCGCTCGCCAGATTGCGTACGACGATCTCGCCGTCGCCGTCCTGCGGAATCAACGCGTAAGCGATGAATTTACCGTCGCGCGAAATGGTCTGCCCCTGAATCGAACGCCAACCGTCGTAATCCTGATGAGCCAGCGGACGTTTTGCCATGGCTCGTCCGCCGGATTGTACAGATGAAGACTGTTGGGCTTTTGTCGCGGGACCGATATTCGCATAGAGCAGGCCGAGCCCGCAGACGATCAACGACGCCATGGCCGCATGAAGATGGGTCGAGCGCCAACGCTGGGAATTATTGGTGAACATAAGCAGGGCCTCCGAATATCCCAGGGGGATTTTCATTGTTTCTGGGCGTCAAAGACGACGTTTAGGAATGGTGGCGATGAACTTCCGCCGCAAGCAGAGACGTGGCGCGCAACCAAGTCGTTTCGGGAAAGCCGCATTCTCTCATCTAGAAGGACGCCGCCAGGATGCGACTCCGCGAGGATTGGGTTATAATGCGCGCGTAAGGTTTTTGATACAGGTGAAGCGATGACCGAACAGAACAATCCATCGGGAAAACCCCCTAAAGGCAGAATGCGTTGGATCTGGTATCGAATCCTTCTCGCGCTGATCCCGGCTTCTATCCCGTTCGCTTATTTCTATCTCACAGGAAGAGAGGCCTGGTCGTTAACGGATTTCGCAGTGGTCTTCGGCCTGTTCGTCGGATACTGGTTGGTAGTTATGTTGGTAGTCGGACGCTCGCTGCGGGGTCGGCAGGCGCTGCAGGCGGCCAAGCTCGCCTCTCCGCTGATCGAAGTCCCTTTAAGCGCCGAATTGCGCGCGAGGCTTTCCAGGTTCGCCGCCTCGAGACGCCAGAAACTGGCCGTAGCGGCCTTCGACCTCCTCGACGAAGAGATCCCGCGTTTTGAGCAGGACGAAGAGCGTGACCGCGCGCGCCGCGACAACGAACACCTGCGCCAGCAGGCCGGGCAGGGGGCCTTCCTGGTCGCCGTCACGACCGAGATTTTGAAGCGCCTGCTGTTGCTTAGCGGCGCTCATGAAGAAGACCGCAAATTATGGCGCTCCCATATCAGCGAAACCGCCGCCCGCATTGTCAGCGACGGGCTCGAACACCGGCTGCCAATGACTGAGCAATTCTCCGAGCAGCCGGGTTAAAGTAACATCTTGAATTCTTCAGTCGTGAGTCCAGCGTCATGAACGATCCCGCCCATTGTTATCGCATTTACCGGGTTATGCCGCGGTATTGTCACAATCCGCGAACCATTGCTCATAACAATGTGTTTGCCTTGACGGACTATTCGAAAACCGGCCTTCTCCAGCGTTCTAACTGCTTCAAGGTGGTTGATGCTTGGGATCTTAGGATGGTTAGGCGGTCACTTCTACTTCGCGAATTTCAGCGCCCTGAATCAAATATTCAACGGCGGCCAAGTATTCTTTGATCGCGTCCATGATGTTCTTGATGGCTTCCTCTTCAGTCGCCCCCTGCGACCAACATCCCGGCAAGCCAGGGCAAGATACGCTATAGCCCTCATCGGATTTATATAAAGCTATTTTATATCTCATTTTCCAGACTCCGGGTTACATACACGACTCCCAAGGCCGCCTATCCGAACAACGGCGCGCCACGATAGACCACGCTCCACCCGCGTTCGACGCTGGTGTTGATGGCTTCCTCGTAACTGCGCGTGGCCTCGCCGGAGGTCTTGAAATGTTTCATGACGGGCTGGCCTTCGCGGGGATCCAGTTTGACCACCGCCGTGAGGGGCTTCGTCCGGCCGTCGGTGTTGACCAACTCCTCGGCGCGCATCAGCCCGAGGAATGAGAACATGGCGTTTTTTCTCAGGATCGTCAGAAAAGTCGTCGGTTTGTCGCTCATAGTAAAGAATCACCACTCGAAGAGGGAATTTTCAGAATTGCGATTGGATGATAGCACAGCGGAGGCGGATTTGGGGCCGCGTTCATTGCCGGGCCGGCGTTTTTCGTTCGGGTTTGAGCAGGTATGCCGCGAGTCCGACGGCCGTCGCCGCCGAGACCCCGAAGCGGTAGCCTGGATGGATGGGCAGCGGCGAGATGAAGGCTTCGATCAGGCCGGCGATCACGAACATAGGGAAGCAGCCGGCCATCAGCTTGATCGCCACCGCGCCGTTTTCGATCATCGCTTCGCGCCGCGCGCGTTCGCCCGGCGCGACCAACGACAACCCGATCATCAATCCCGCGCCGCCTGCGATGAAGATCGCGGTGAATTCGAGCACGGCATGCCCGGCGACGAATGACCAGAGCGTATGCCCCATCCCATATTTGAAGACCAGCGCGTTGATGGCGCCGAATTGTAGCGCGGTGGGTTTCAGTGCGTATACGGTCCCGACGACCGGAAAGACGCTGAATGCGAAAGTCTTGACGGCGACGACGATGTTGTTAGTCATAATGGCGGCCGCCCCGACTGGCGCTTCATTGTTCAGCCTCTCCCACCACTTGTGATGATCTTTGATCTCTTGAACGACGGGGCGCGGCAGGTCAGCGAAGTCGGCGAAATCGTCGTCGCGCCAGGTGGCGAATAACGCCAGAATCGCAATTGCGATGAAGATCAAAAAGACCGCCACTGTGTAGCCTAAGGTCCTCCGAAAGATCGTGGGGAAATCATAAAGGTAGAAGTCCAGGATGGCGCGCGCGCCTTTCGACTCGCTGCGATAAATCAATCCGTGGGCGCGGACGACCAGGTTGTTCAGATAGTTGACCAGCCGCTGGTCGCGCGACTCGACCCGCGCGACGGCCAGGTCGGTGGCCGCCCGCCGGTAGCTCCGCCCAAGTTCGCGCACCTCGTCGCGACTCAAACTGCGCAGCCCCCGCGACCTGCGGGCATGATCAAGCAGCTCTTCCAGCCGCTTCCAATTAGCTTTGCGCTTCTCGATAAAGTTTTCGGCCATGAAATCTCTTCCCTATTTATAGATTTCAAGGAAAAGCATTTCAGCCACTAATGAACACGAATGTACGCCAATTTCTTTCTTGTTTTGATAACTCGTTTAATTTCCAATTATTTGCTCCTATTCGTGAGCATTCGTGTTCTTTAGTGGCTGAAATGCTTTTTCCTGAATAGCCAACTACCTAAAATTTCTGATAAAGGAAATGTTTGTACCCTACGCTCATGCTCGGCAGCAGCCACGGCGGCAGCGAAGTCATCATCGCCAGGCTGACCGCCGCGTGCGAGATCGCAATCGCCGGCAGGTTTGGCGCGCGCTCGTACACCCACGACCATATCAGCCCGCCCGCAAACGTCAAGGTCATGAGCGACAGGTTCGGCGCATGGGCCAATGAAAAGATGACCGCGTTCACGAGGATTGCAGGCCCCGTCCGCCTCTTTTCCTCTTCAGGCGCGCTTCCGTCGCCGTGGAGCAGAAACCTGACGCGTCGGTAAACGAAGGCTTGCGAAGCGTATTGCTGAATTAGCGCCCACACAGGCGTCCACAACGCCGTCGTCCAGAAATGCGAAGTGCGATGAAAGGAGCCGGTGGAATATCCTATCGCCGCGAACCCAGCGCAGGCGATGAGGGTCGGCGCCGCGAGGAGCCGGAGCGCGCGGAAGAAATGATCGGCCCCGAGGCCCACTTTACGCAGCGATTCGCCGCGCGCCCTCTGCGAATTGATCATCAGCGCCATCGCCAACAGCGCCGGCAATGCCGCCACCCAACGGCGCGAGGGCTGCAAAGGAACGATCGCCCAGGAAATGATGATCACAGAGACGAAAACCGACGCGATTTCGAGCGCGCTCACTGCCCGCATCGAGATTCGCGCGGACGGCTCTCGGTTCGGAGCGGGCTGTTCCACGGCTGGGTTTTCTTCGATCTTTTTTCCGGGCGCTGACGCTTGCATGGTTAGTAAAGATCGTCATAAATATGCCGGGGGCGGCCATCGTTACAGTACAGGGAGCGTAAGCGACCTGGACGTAGATCAAAAGTCCTGCCGATCTACGCCCAGGTCGCTTACGCTCCCCGTGTAATAACTAGGCCGTTGACGCTCCCAACGCTGCGCCGCAGACCTCCAAAACGACGAATGCGACTGCATGATTCTGCGCATGCGAGAGCGAAACATGGGAGCGGATGATTTTGAGCTCCTCGGCGATCTCGGCGGCGCGCCCGTGAAATTGAAGCTGCGGCGCGCCTTCGGTTGATGATATGATCTCGACGTCTTGCCAGGAGAGCGCGATGATGGGCGTGGCGCCGCCGAGGGCTTTCCGGGCTGCCTCTTTCGCGGCGAAGCGAGTCGCGTAGCGTTCGGCCTTGCGGGCGACGCGTTCGCAGTAATCGATTTCACGACCGGTGAAGACGCGATTGACGAAACGATCGCCGTATTCCCCGATGGCGCGTTCAATCCGCGAAATTTCGACTATGTCTACCCCGACGCCTGCGATCATAACGAGATTTGAGGTCCGATACCTGAGATTCGAGATGGAGCATTTCTCTTTTCGTAATGTCAACAACCTGCAGCTGCTGATCTGCGACCCGCTCGAGCGGATCGGCTTCAAAAACGCCTTCAGCACGCGCCTCGGGGGCGTCAGCCCGCTGCCTGCGGGGGCGCTCAGCCTGGGGAATTTCCGCCAGGACGAGCAGGAGAACGTGATCGAAAATCGCCGCCGGTTCCTTGGAGCGCTCGACGCGGCGGATTGGACTCTGGTCACCGCGAAGCAGATCCATTCGGCCGACGTTCGTTTCGTCAGCGGGTTGGAGGACGCCCGATCCGAGCCGACGCCTTGCGACGCGCTGACTTCCGACACGTCGCGCATCCTGCTGGCGGTTCAGACGGCCGATTGTCTGCCGGTTCTGATCGCCGATGAGCGCTCCGGAGCGTTCTCAGCGGTGCACGCCGGATGGCGTGGCACGCTCGCTCGCATCGTCGCACGAACGGTCGAGCGCATGCAACAGGAGTATGGCTCGCGCCCGCAAGACCTGCATGCCGCGCTCGGCCCGGGCGTAAGCGCCGCAGTTTTCGAGGTTGGGCCGGAGGTGCTAGTCGAGTTCAAAGTAAGGTTCGATTATGCTGAAGAATTGATCTCCGACACGTGGCAGAACGGCAAAGGCCATCTCAATCTGAATCTGGCAAACGTCCGGCAGTTGATCGCGTGCGGCGTGCGCGAAGGTAGGATCTACGACAGCGCCCTCTGCACCTGGCTGCGCAACGACCTGTTCTTTAGCTACCGCCGCGAGCGCGGGGACGAGAAGCCAGTCGGAAGGTTGATGGGAGTGATTGGGAGAATGGGCGACGCCCTGTAAGAATGAAAAGCGCCGTTCGTAGTCCCGCCTTTAGGCGGAAGCGTCCGGCGCCACGGAATGGGTCTATGGCTGGCTCTTCCGCCTAAAGGCGGGACTACGAACTGATTTTCGGAGGAAAAACCTGTGAAATCGAAATTACCATTCGTTGCTTTGATTGCCCTGTCGCTGCTGGTAGCGCCCGCGTTTTCTCAGGACGCCGGCAAGCAGAACCCGAACGCGTCCGGCGCGTCAAAAGACGCGGCGCAGGCGAAGGATTCGCCGAAAGATTCTGATGACGACCTCCGCCGCGCCATCGAATCTACTGGCGGGAACGAAACGCGGATCGTCGCGAACCTCGAAGACTATCTAAAAAAATACCCGAACAGCGAGCGTCGCGAGGAAATAGAGAGTGAGCTTTACAAGCTCTGCATAAAATTGCGCGACCGCAACCGCGCCATCATTTACGCCGAAAAGCTCGTGAACAGAGATGAAGATAACATTGAGGCGCTGACCAGCCTGATCACGATGCTGCGCGAACGCAAGGCGGAGGCCGATTCGACCAAGGCCCTGACTTACGCCGACGCGCTCGTCAAACGATTCGAGCGCATCATCGCTTTCAGCGCCAAACCGAGGCGCGTCAATTCAGCGCAATGGCAGAATCGCAAAGATCAGGGGATCGCTTCGGTCTACCTGCTGCGCGGTAAAGTTCATGCCGACCTGGGCGTCGACGACAAGGCTCGCGCCGACTTGACGAAGAGCTATCAGGCGGCGCGGTTGGCCGAAACGGCCGTCGCGTTGGGCGGACTGGCGGAGAAGCGCAAGGACGTCGACGAGGCGATAGATTATTACCTACAAGCTTTCGCCATCTCGCTCAACACCGACGAGCGGATCGATATGAAATCGCTGCGGCGCCGTGTCGGGCAGCTATATTCGGCGAAGAATGGATCGGAGGCCGGCCTCGGCGACCGCCTGCTGAAGGCTCACGACGATTTTGTCAACGAGCGCGAAGAGCGGCTGGCGAAAATCGACCCGCCGAACATCAATGAGGGCGTCAACGACCCGTTGAAATATACGCTGACCAGGCTCGATGGCGCGCCGCTCAAACTCGACGAGCAGCGCGGGAAGGTGATCGTGATGAATTTCTGGGCCACGTGGTGCGGCCCCTGCTTGACCGAGATGCCGTTATTTGAAAAGGCCATCGCGAAATATAAAGACGACAAGAACGTCTTCTTCCTGGCGGTAACCACGGACGAGGATCGCGATCTGGTCGCGCCGTTTTTGAAACAGTACAAATTCAATCTTCCGGTCGCCTACGCCAATTACCTGAACGACCATTTCGCAATCTCTTCGATACCGACCACGATCATCCTCGATCGCTACGGCGAAGTCTCCTTCCGGCAGGCCGGCTTCAACCCCCGCGAAGATTTTATAGAGTCGTTGAGTGAAAAAATTGAGGACGCTAAGAAGAAATGACGGGGTGAAAAGGCGACAAGGCGACGGGGCGAGGGAAAATGTATTTCTCCTCGCCCCGTCGCCTTGTCGCGTGAGTCGCCCCTTCGCCTTATTTAGGCACGCCGCTTCTAAAGTTTCCCTGCTCGTCGTAGAGCCGCTGATATTGCCGGGTGTTGCGGTAGACGCCCTGCACGTAGAGCCGTGTTTCGCTGAGGGGGATGCTCTCGACCCATTCTTCGATCTCGGCCGTCGGCAATTCCCTGAGCCATCGGCGCACGCGGGTCGGGCCGCCGTTGTAGGCCGCAGCGACGTATTCGAAGCGGTCGAACCCGTCCATCAACTCTTTCACGAAGGCCGTGCCGAGTTGGATGTTGAGAACCGGATTGTAGAGGTCATTGGTTGTAATGGCGCCGGCGCCGGTCTTGCGGGCTACGTCCCGTCCGACGTATGGCAGAAGCTGCATCAATCCGTACGCGTTCGCGCGGCTGCGCGCGTTCGGGTTGAAGACAGTCTCCTGGCGGATCAGGCCGGCGATCAAATAGGGGTCGATGTTGTGTCGCTTCGCTTCTTCTTTGATGTTCGACCACCACTTGAGCGGGTAGAAGATTTCCCATACCTCGCGCGTGGCCTCTTCGGGCAGCATCTGTCCGTAATCTGGGTAAGCGCGTTTTAGCGCGTTGAGCGCCGCCACCGGCTCGCCCTGGACGCGGAAGATTTGAGCTATGCGCAGGTTCACCGACGGCGAATCTGGATATTTCTCGCGCGCGGCGTCCAGTTCGTTCATTGCCGACTGATAGAATGTCACGCGCTTCAATTGTTCCGCTTTTGTCAGGCGTTCGACGTCGGCTTCCTGGACCGTCTCCTGAGGCAGTTTGATCGTTTGAAGGCCGGCGACGGCGCGGCGCAGGAGCAGATTGGATTCGAATGGTTTGCCGCGTACGCCTTCGCTAGCCAGCCTGGCGATGCGGCGTTCGGCGTTGACGCCGAACCATCCCGCGCCGTATCGCAACAGCATCGCGCGATAGAGAGTCATCGCGGTCTCTTTGTCTCCCGAGCGTTCGGTGTCGTAAGCGGCCCAGAAACCCGCCCTGCCCCGGTTCTCCGTGGCGTCGCTGTAATTGGCTACGTGTTCGGTCAACAACCGCGCCGCCGTTCGGTAATCCTTCCCCGTGTGAGCGCGCCAGGCCAGCCAGAAATGGGCCTCGTCCGCGCCTCCCGCCTGAGGGAATTGCCTGACAAGTTGCGTGTAATAGGCGCTCGCCTGTTCGTCGCGGCCGAGCTTATTGTAATGGCGCCCGACGGCGTAAAGCAGATCGCCGACGCGCTCGCTCGACGGCGCGACGCGGCGCAACTCCGCGAGGGTTTCCAGCGCGGCCGCTTCGCTGCTAAGGGAAAGCTGCGCCAGACTCTTGTAATAAAGCGCCTCGGCCGTCAATTTCGGAGTGCGCGAGCGGACTTGAGAGAGCGCGTCGACGGCCTGTTTGAAAGAATTCGATTTGTAATACGAGACGCCTGCGCGCATCCAGACCTCGCTGGTCGCAGCGTCGGGGAAGAGGCTCGCGATCTGAACGTAAGCCTGAGCGGCGAGGGCATATAACTTGGCTTCATAAAGCCTTTCGGCGCGCCGTGTCTGCTGCGCGGCGTCGGCCGGGGCGGCGGTCGCGCCGATTGCGGCGAGGCGGGCGGCTGCCTTATCGGCCTCGGGCGATTGCGGCGCGTCGTAATAGAGCTTCCGGAGCGTGAGAGCCGCTTCGTTTACGCGGCCTGCTTTCTCGAGGGCGTCGGCCCGAAGCTTGAGCGCGGCGCCGTCGT
Organism: Blastocatellia bacterium; assembly: GCA_035275805.1. Taxonomy (GTDB): domain Bacteria; phylum Acidobacteriota; class Blastocatellia; order RBC074; family RBC074; genus JAJVID01. The sequence goes on along the minus strand of DATEMG010000731.1, from coordinate 6,115 downwards.
TCTTCTCGACAAGCGGCGTGAGGTCTGCCGTTGTCGTCTGGTAATCACCGCGCAACATCGCGGAGCCCGCCGATTGTAACGCAGCCGTTCTCGCCAGCAGGGACGATGGGTAGATTTGCGCCAGGCGGCGGAATTCGCGCTCGGCCTCTTCGGCGCGCCCGCCTTCCTGTAGAGCCTTGCCTCGGTAGTAAATCGCGTAATCGCCCAGGGCTGTCATGCGCGCGATGTTCTGGTCAGCGAGGAGAGTCGCGGCCGTCGAGAAATCTTTCGCCTGAAAACGCATATAGCCGCGCAGGAGACGCGCCATCGCCGCTTCCTCGGTTCCGGGAAAGGAATTCTCCACGCGCTGTAATTCGGTTTCTGAATTGGCCGAGACGGCGGCCTGAAATTGCGCTCCTGCCCTGTCTTGCCCTGAGGCAAGTCTGGCGCGCGATTGAGCCGCCACGCCGATCAGCGTAAGGGCCAGCGCCGCCACTGATACTAGATGCTGCTTGCGTTGGAGGAACGAAACAGCGGCTGAAAAGTAGTTCATGCTTTCAACTCCAAGAAAATGCTTCAGCCAAAGGGGAAAACCGAATATGTTTTAGCAGTTACGCCAACGCGACCGGCCCCGGGCAGTCCTTACCCAATTTTGCGGGATCGCCCTCGGCCAGCGTCTGCACCAGTTCGTCGTAAAAGTAATCGAAACGCGCGGCGACCGCGGGAGACACGCGTTTATCATAAACCTTGCGACTACGATCGATTTCGTCTTTAAGGCGCTCGTAGAGATCGTAATTGCGGCGCCCGTCATTCACTTTCGCCGCGTTGTAGAGCTTGATCTCGGAGACCAGCAAGCGTGCGAACCGCCGCGCGTCGTTGTGCGCCCGCTGTTCGGTTTCGCTCCCCTGAATAGACCCGGCCAGTGGCGCAGACTTAGAAGACTTCGCCGGGGGGGTGAAGACCGGAGGCGCGGGCGGCGGCGAAAACGGCTGAATGTCTGATGGGACCGGAGGATCTCCGACGGGAGAAGCGGCGAAGTCCGGTAGCGGCGCGGGCAAAGCCGCCGCTACTGTTTCACTGAAAGCCGGTTGCTCCTCGATCTCCGAGGGCGATGGCGACGGCTGTGGCGCCGGTGATTCAACTCGCAGCCTGCCGGATATGCCGACGGCGGTTTCTGAGATTTCTCGGGCGCCTGAGAGCCGCCCGGACGTCGCTCCCGGCTCGGTTTCGATGTACGCCGGTTCGGCCAATTGGGCTTCCGCCTGGCGCAAGGCGTCATCGACTTTGGTGTTCTTATCGAAGGCCAGCGGCAATTCTTGAGTTCGGCGTCTTTGGATGGTTACTCTTTCAAGCGCGTCGCCGGCGGTCTCATCAGCCTTTTCAATTTGCGGCGAGTTTTCAGGAATTTCACGATGGGTTTCGCGAGCATAGTCTTGTTTAAGGCCCGTCTCGGCTCGGAGGAATTCCATTTCAACCGTCGCCCGGACGCTTTCCATTTGAACCGCCGGCTGAACTGTCAATTGAGACGGCGTTTGCTGAATCGCCGCGCCCATAGCCTTGCCGTCGGTCCTGAGAGGCGTCGCGTGTAGAGTCTCGGCCGGTCCCGAAGTCCCCGGGCGCGCATGTTCGGCGCTCCGGCGGGAAATCATTTGCTCGATCGTCCTGCCGGCGATCCGCGTCAGCGATTCGGCGGCCTCAGCGTTAATCGAATCTGCGGGCTGCGCGCCCGTATCGGCGTAGAGCACGGCGACGGCCTTATTGAGCACTATCAGCGGAATGGCGATGGCGCGTTCGGGCGCGGGGCTCCCATAAACCCCCAGGGCCTCTGAAACGCCGTCGCCGTCGGATTGCGAATTGCTGGCGGCGAGGCGGAGGCTGATAAGCGCGTCGCGCAACAGGGACGGCTTTTGGGTCGGCACGGTCAGGAGTTTCACCGTCTCGTCGTTCAACCCGTTATCGAAACCACTTGCCTTCCAACCGACGGCGTCGCCGCTTTTGATCACGAAGAAGGCCACGCGTGGCGCGAACTCGGCGGCGTGGCGCACCAGCGCCGCGAGGATGTCAGATTGCGTACGCTGTGAGTCGACGTCTTCGATCGCGGCTTTGAACGTCTCGAAAGAGCGGGACGCGGCCTGTGACGAGGTCACGGCCATGGTCAATGCCCGGCTGGCTTCGAGCTGTTCGCGCAGCTCTTCGATTTGGATTTCGGCCTCTCGGCGCGCGTTTGCGGCGGCTTCTTCGAGGCGCGATTTGAAATTCTCCTCAACATTCGCGGTCGATTCTTCGAACCATCGCTTAATCTCTTCGATCAGGCCGGACGACTCGTCGACGGTTATGACGCCGTCCTGTCCGGTCAGGCGCGAGCCGATTTCGGAGATGGCCCCCTGTAAGCGTTCGATCTCGGCTTTCAATGGGGCGATGCGCCGCGCGAGCATTTCGTTGGCGCGGCCCTGGAGTTGACTTTCCCAGTTTTCGAAGTTTCCCATGTTTGGCGATCGTTCCTCTTGGATTTGGTTTCTCTCTTCGGACACTTTTTACCTCCGAATCAATAATCCGACGGCATGATAACGTCGATTACGCCCGCCGCTCGAATTGCCGGGTTGTGAATTGACAAGTCGGTTTCGGGGAAGAACCGAAGAGTTAAGCAATGTGCTGGCCGAACGGGCGCAAGCAAAACTACCGCGCCTCTCTTACGCTTTATCTTCGATTTGCTTTCCGCAGCAAAGTGCGATGTGACTATTGTTGCGCAGCCCTTCATCACTTATATCTGTACTTATATTTGTACTTATATCTGTTTACACAAGTATCCGTATCATAAAGGGCTGTTCATTATCTTTTCTCGGATAGGGCTTGTCAATTTCCCCGTTGGCTTGGTAAGACCGAATAAGTTTTGCCAAAGAACGCGCCTTTGACTTACAATTTCGCCTGTCGTCGACGCGATGGCGCCCAACTTTCCATTAACAGACCAGTTCACGAATGAGACTTATAGGATTTATGGAACCTATAAGTCCTATCGGTCCCATAAGTCTCATTCAGATGTGACCCGGGATTTTCCGAGGAGAAGACAATGAAGAAGCAGGACCCCGTTTCGCGCAGAACAGTATTGAAAGGCGCGGCCGCCGCGACGGCAGCCTCGACCTTCACTATCGTCAACGCCAAGTCGGTTCGCGGCTCGAAAGCAAATTCGATGGTCGAAATCGGATTCATCGGATGCGGCGGGCAGGGTACGCGCGACGCCGGTTTGCTCGAAGCGACGGGCAAGGCCAAAGTCGTCGCGGTGGCCGACTATTTCCAGGACCAACTCGACAAGGCGCGCGAGCGATTCAAAGTCGATACGAACCGCGCCCACGTTGGCATCGACGCTTACAAGGAAGTCATCGGATCGAAGGTCGACGCGGTGTTGCTTGTCACGCCGCCGGGCTTTCGCCCCGAACATTTCAAAGCGGCGGCCGCCGCCAAAAAACACATCTTCGCCGAAAAGCCGCTGGCCGTAGACGTGCCGGGCTGCCACATCGTGATGGACGCCGGCGAAAAATGTAAGGCCAACAACTTGACGGTAGTCGTCGGATTGCAGCGCCATTACTCGAAAGCCTATCGCGGAGCGAAGAAACTGATTGACGAGGGCGCGCTCGGGACCGTCGCCATGGCCCATTCGGCCTGGGATCAGGGCGATCTCTGGCGGCGCGAAAAACGCGCGGAGATGAAGTCGGAACTCGACTGGCAGATCCGCAACTGGTACTACTTCACATGGCTTTCGGGCGACCACATCGTCGAACAGAACATTCACAACATGGACGTGATCAGTTGGATGTTGAACGCGCGCCCGATCAAGGCATACGGCAGCGGCGGCAGGCTCTGGCGCAAAGACATCGGCCACATCTACGACCACTTTAACCTGATTTACGAGTACCCGAATCAGGTCCTGCTCAACAACACCTGTGTGCAGATCAATGGCGTGCGCGGCGACGTGTCGGAAACGATACGCGGCGACAAGGGCACGTTCACAACCACCGCTGGCAGAGGCGGCACTGGCGGCGCGCGCATCGAAGGCGTTACGCCCAGACGAGGCGGCGAAACGCCGGTGGTCTACAAGTACGAAGGTGAGGACGACAAGCATTACGATCAGGAGGCGGTGGCTTTCGTCAACAGCGTGCTCGGACAGGGTGTGGGCGAAGACAAATACCGCAACGACGCCAAATTCGGCGTCGAAAGCACGTTCATGGCCATCCTCGGGCGCGAAGCGGCCTACCGCAAAGAGTGCCTCACCTGGGATGAACTGTGGAACTCGAACAAGAAGCTTTCGTTTAAACCCGAGCCGAAAGCGGATTGACCATGAATGTGACTTAGAGGACTCATAAGACTTATGAGCCCTTTTAGTCCGATAACCCTCATTGTTAGACAAGCCTGGGAAGCTGCGCATATACTCGCTCGTATGCTTTCCAGGCTCGTCTTCTTTCTACTACTTTTATTAACCATAATTTTGAAATCGCCTCCGTTGGCGCTCACTCTCGGACTGGGGTTCGGGCTCGGCTTCTCGAACCCGTACTCCAAACAGACCAGATCGCTTTCAAAGACGCTGTTGCAGGTAAGCGTCGTCGGGCTCGGATTCGGAATGAACCTGCGCGAAGTTTTGCGCGCGGGGAGTTCGGGATTCATTTACACCGCGCTGGGCATTGCGGCGACGATGATCCTCGGCGTCGCTCTGGGGCGATGGCTGAAGGTCGAGCGGACGCCCGCGCTGTTGATCTCGGTCGGCACGGCGATCTGCGGAGGCAGCGCGATCGCCGCTGTCGGGCCTGTGGTCGGGGCCAACGAAGAAGAGATGTCGGTTTCGCTCGGCGCGGTCTTTATTTTGAATTCCGTCGCGTTGCTGATCTTCCCGCTCATCGGACATGGGTTCGGATTGAGTGAGGAGCAGTTCGGGTTGTGGTCGGCGCTGGCGATTCACGACACCAGTTCGGTCGTTGGCGCCACGGCGAAATATGGCGCGGCGGCTCTGGCGGTCGGCGCGACGGTGAAACTCGCGCGCGCGCTGTGGATCGCGCCTCTGGCCGTGGGGACGGCGCTCTTCAAACGCCGAGAAGCCAGAATTCAGTGGCCCTGGTTCATTCTCTTCTTCTGCGTCGCCGCGATGATCAGGACCTGGCTCCCGGCCGGCAAAGAAGCGTTCGACTTGCTCACAGAGGCCGCCCGCATCGGGCTGACGGCGACGCTGTTCCTGATCGGATGCGGGATTTCGAAGAAGACTTTACAGACTGTAGGCGCTCGGCCGTTGGCCCAGGGCGTGATCCTATGGGTTATCGTCGGCGCGCTGTCATTGGCGCTGATCCGAGCAGGGGTGATCGGCTTGTGATAAATCGGTTTTCAAATATCTGCGCCGGTCGCAGTCCGGTACGGTCAGTAAATCGCGAAATCAGGAAGGAAAAGCATTTTCAGGAATTTTAGCCACGAATGAACACGAATGAACACCAATCGAAGCGAGAGAACGGCAGTCAAACAACCTACAAGACCGGGCAGGGCCGGAAATAATATTAGTGTTCATTCGTGTTCATTCGTGGCTAAAAACATTTCGCGATTTACTGACCGTACCAGGGGTTGCGCCACTTTCCCGCCCACGAATCGTAAGCCGATCTAGAATCTGAATTACCGAAGAGGTTATGCCCATGACCCGCAGAGAGATTTTATTGTCGGCCTGCGCCCTCGCCGGAACGTCCGCCCGGATGAGCGCGGCGCAATCGCGCGACGGCGTTCAGCAACCCGCGCCGGCGCCGCAATCGCCCGTCGCCGTCAGCCTCTCGGACTTCGAGGGGCTGGCCCGCGAACGCGTACCGCGCATGGCTTACGAATACATCAGCGGCGGCGCGGCCGATGAGATCACCTTGCGGTGGAACCGGGAATCGTTCGATCGCATACGCCTGCGGCCAAAAATCCTCGTGGACGTTTCCAATCTCGATACGCGCGTCACATTGTTCGGCCAGGAACTTCCATTCCCCATCCTGCTTGCGCCGACGGCCTATCACCGCCTGGTCCACCCGGAAGGCGAGATAGCCACGGTCAAGGGCGCCGCCCTCGCGGGCGCGACATTGATCGCCAGCATGCTTGCGACCACCACGATCGAAGACATGGCCAAGGCCGC
>DATEMG010000730.1:0-10261 GCA_035275805.1 Blastocatellia bacterium | reverse complement strand
GGTAGCGACCGGGCGCCAGTGACCCGGTCGCTTCCGCTCCCGGTACCGTACCGCGCCGCAATCAGCGCTTCGACCGGAATTTAACCGAAATTTTACCGTTCTTTTATGACTGTTACGCCCGCAGTTGTTAACCTCCCTCCTTGCGTGGATGGGCGAAGGGACGCTTGCGCCGGGAGCCTCGGCCTCTCGGCAAGTTGATAAATCAGTCACATACTTTTTGCTCGTAAGACGGCCATGTCTGTGGGGGAGAGCGGGACGGGCAAGGAATTGATCGCCAGATTGATTCACACGCTCGACCCGCGGACTAACAAACGCGACCTGGTCGTTTCCGATTGCACGACCATCTCTATCTCCTCGGCTTCGCTGAACGGGCCGTATGTTTCAAACTCCTGATCGCTTTCGAATTCGTAGCCGTCGGCGGTTTCATATTCACCGGAAAACGCGCCGTAGTTCGACTCCAGGTTGGTACGGTCAATGTTTTGCATAGATTTCTCCTTATTGATTTTGGTTATCGACACACTCGCTCGCTGTAAAGCGGCGACCTTTGCCTGTGCATCAATCGTGCCAGCGTAAGTGATTGATTTTTCGCAGGGGGCGCCGAAGATAGTTTCGGCGGATGAGGCTGAGAGGGGGTAATCAGCGAAGCCAGCTTCGGAGCGGCGACCTGGGCATCGATTCCGCTGTCTTGAGGGAGCGATAAAAAATCGGGAAAGATTCTGGAAATCAGCCACAGCTTAACGCCCCGGCCGAAATTCGACCGAAATTACACCCTTCTCTTATGACTGCCGGAGTAACTACGATTACTCTGCTGTTCGTGAGAACGGATGGTCATTGTCGCGAGACAGAGCGCGCCCTGGCGGGGCTTCAATCTGAGAAGCCGTCGTGGCCGATGGAATCATTGACTATTGACCAGCGTGGCATTTTCGGAATTCGCAAATTCACACGCTGTTTCTGGCGCTTCAGCGTATAGTGTCCGCCTGATCCTGATGTTAGCTCGCCAACGCTTCGGCGTAGGAGATCACATCGGAATCGAGGCTTTGCTGGGATGATAATCGCTGGTCAGCGAAGCCCAGGCGGTCAAGGCTCCGCCGATTTGATTCATACGATCAGAGGCAAAGCGCGACATGCGGATAAATATCAAAGAGTCCAGATGGCGGCGCCGCGAATTTCTTGAACTCGGCGCGACGACTACGGCGATGGCGGCGTTTGGCGGCATCGGGCAAGCGGACAGAGCGGCAGAGACAGTGGAACAGGGCGCGAAGCCGGTTTTTCGCACATCGTTATGCGATCTGCTCGGCATTGAATACCCGATCATTCAAGCTGGAATGAGCGGAGTGGCGGGCCCCGAGCTTGTCGCTGAAGTATCGAACGCCGGCGGCCTCGGCATATTGACCGGCGCGTTGACGCCCCCCGCCGAGCTTCGCGAAAAGATTCGCCGGATTCGCAAGCTGACTGACCGCCCGTTCGGCGTCAACCTGCTGCTGCACGTCGACCTGCGCCCGCCGAAAGAACCCGCGCTAATCCCCGATGAGCTTGTGGCCAAAATCCAGGCTCAGCTCAATCGTTTTCGGGAGCGATTGGGGATTGCGATGAAAGCGTCTCGTCCGGGCGCGATTCCCGACCTGGCCAACGCGGCGTTTGAAGTCATCCTCGAAGAGCGCGTTCCTGTATGGAGCATCGGCCTGGGCAATCCGACGCCGGAGATGGTCAGGCGTTGCCGCGAGCGCGGTATCAAGGTTATCGCGATGGCCGCTACGGTTGACGACGCGAAATCCGTCGCCGTTTCGGGCGTTGACGCTGTCGTCGCGCAGGGCGGCGAGGCCGGAGGCCATCGCTCGACGTGGGTTAAACGCGAATCGCGTGAGCGGGCGAACATCGGTGGAATGGCGTTGATCCCTCAGGTCGTTGATGCGATCAAGGCGCCGGTGATCGCCGCCGGAGGGATCACCGACGGTCGCGGAATAGCGGCTGCGCTTGCTCTGGGCGCGTCAGGCGCCCTGATTGGCACGCGCTTCATAGCCACGCGTGAATCGGGCGCGCCCGATTTCTACAAACAGGCGCTGCTCAAAGCCGACAGCGACGCGACCACCGTAACCGACAAATTCACCGGGATGTACGCGCGAGTCCTGCGCAACGATTTCACCGAAGAGTATGAATCTTCGGGAGCGCCCACATTCCCGCCGTTCTTACAGTTCCTGGCGATTGGCGACATAGTCAAAGCCACGACGGAAAAGGGAACCGGCGAATATTTTCCGATGTACGCGGGACAGGGCGTAGGCTCGCTGCGCGATTTGCCGCGCGCGGCGGACGTCGTGCAGTCGCTGGTCCGCGAGGCGCAGGCGGTCATAGCCGGGCTACAACAGCGACTGCGGTCAGCTTAATTTGAGACGGAACGGGGGCTCACACTCCCTGTGCCGTAACGCCGCGTATCCACGTTGCGCTCAGGGCGCCGAGAACTGGCGTTTGAAATCTTCGTGACGGTTGCGCGCAAGCTCCATCAACTCGGCGAATTCGGCCTCGCCGCGCAGGTTGTCGAGCAGCGGGTCGTTCGTGAAGTACGGGTAGCAGAAGAAACCGCCTTCGATCGAGCGCCGCAGCAGGCGCAGCGCCGGCGGCTGGTCGTTAAGCGCGGCGAAGGCTTGCGCGATTTTGTACACGCCCTCGGCGTCGGTCACGCCGCTTTTGATGGTCTTCTCCTCAACGTCCTTCAGAAGTTTGAGTCCCGACGCCGTCCGCCCTGCCAATCCGTGACTCAACGCCTTGCCGATCTGCGAAACCATCAACGTCTTATCCAATTGATCGGCTCGTTCGAAATATGCGGCGGCTTCCTTCCACTGCTTCAGATAATAGTGTCCGAGGCCGCGATAGAATGTTACGTAGGCGGAGTCTTCGCGCGCCGGCAGACTTTGTATGAATTTTTCGTACTGGCCGTCGTAGAGGTAGCCGTTGAAGACTGAGTTATCGGCCTTGATTTCGCCGTTGATTTGTCGCGAGCGTTCGCCCTCGTTGATCGATTCCCGAAGCAATCCGCCGAAGCGGTAGGCGTAGGCCAGATTCCAATGAGCCTGCGACAGGTTCGGGCTGGTTCCGATCACGCCGCGCAAGAGCGGCACAGCCTCCTCTACTTGTCCGGTGTCGGTGAGGAGGTTGGCTTTGAAGATGCGCGCCTCGATTTGCGACGGGTCGAGTTCCAGCGCGCGGTCGTAGGCCTGCCTCGCCCTGTCGTAATACTCCCGGCCCTCGAAGTAGATCGAAGCCAGGGTAGAGTCGATCGCGCCGAGGTAAGCCCACGAGGGGGCGTAATTCGGATCCAGACCGACCGATTTCTCGAACATCTTGCCGGCCGTCCTCAGGTCGTCTCTCTGATAGAGGTCCACGCCATACAGGTGATACTCGTAGGCCTGCAGGTTGTTTGCCGCGCCGCGCTGCAGTCGGTCAGATTCGGCGGGCGTGAGCGAGACCCTCATTCGCCGAACCACTGCTTGCGCCACCCGGTCCTGGACCGTCATCACCTTGTCATATTTCAGGTTGAGCGTTTCATACCACAGGGCCTGGTTGGCGGCTACATCAATCAGTTGCAGGTTGATGCGCAATTCGTCGCCCTCTTTGACGTACGAGCCGGTCAGCAATATATCCACTTTCAATTCATTAGCGACCTGCGCAGGGTCTATCTCCTGGCCGGCGTATTTCCGGACGTAGACCGAGGGGCGCACGGTGAGGGCGCTGATGTAGTTGAGTTTGACGATCACCTCCTCGGCCAGCGAGAGGCTCAAGTAATCGTCGCGCTTGTCCTGCCCCAGGTTGCGGAAGGGGAGCACCGCCAGTCGCCTTTTGACTTCGGATCGCGACGTCGAAGTGGAGCGGTAGAGAAGATAGGCTGCGCCGGCTGCGACGACGATCAGCGCAATGGCCGCCCAAACCGCGACATGTTTGCGCCGCCCGGCGGCCGTCACGATCGGCGTTATCGAAGACTTTGCCCCGTTGGAAGTGAGCGGAAAATCGGCGCCGCGAGCGGTAGCAAGCAGGTCTTGATCAGCAGATTCGCTTGCTACCGCTCGCGGTACTGACTCATTGATCGGCTGTTGGACTGGCGCCGGCGCGGGTTCGGGCGCTTCATTTGCGCGCCGCTCGAAGGCGCCGTCTAGGTCGGGGCCTAGCGGCGAAAAGGCCGACTCGCCGCGCGCGACGGTCGGCTGCTCCTCCGCGCGCAGCCGCACTTCGGCGGTGAAGCGGTAACCACGTTTCGGCACGGTCTCGATGTACGGCTTGCCGTTTGGTTGTTCGCCCAGAGCGCGGCGCAGCATTGAGACGTTCTGCGCCAGATTGCTCTCTTCCACGAAGCTGTCCGGCCAGAGCCGCCGGATCATCTCGTCCTTGGTCAGCAGCAGGTTGCTGTTCTCGACGAAGAGCAGGAGTGTGTCGAAGACTTTGGGTGTGAGCGGCATGACCTGCCCCTCGCGCGTCAGCCGGCGCTCGGACGGGTCGAGGTGGAAAGGGCCGAATTCGTAACGCTGTCTTTGGGATTTCATCATTGACGCTATCACGAGCTTGCGCGCAAAATTTCCGGGCGCGTCGCTGATCTCCCGCGCCCCTCCTGGTTTTTATCATGGCGATGCAAAAGGGGACGCATAAGCGGTTCCCCGGAACCGCGAGCCCCGCTCATTGTATAGCATTTGGGAAAATGTTCCAGACGCCAAATGAACGTGAATGAGGACGAATTCCGCCCGGCGGCCGGGCTTTGAGGAGAGACCATGACCAATTCGATTCCGGATTACATCATCGTCGGCGCCGGCTCGGCCGGTTGCGCGCTCGCCAACCGTTTGACCGAAGACTCGACCGTTAAGGTTCTGCTGCTCGAAGCCGGCGGCCCGGATAAGATGCAGAAGATTCAAATCCCGGCCGCTTTTCAAAAGCTTTTCAAGACCGAGTGCGACTGGGCTTACGAGACCGAAGAACTTGAACACATGAACCGCCGCCGGATGTACTGGCCGCGCGGGCGCGTGCTCGGCGGGTCGAGTTCGATCAACGCCATGGTCTACAGCCGCGCCAACCGCAGCGACCACGATCGCTTCAGCGAGTTCGGCGTCGAAGGATGGGGCTACGACGACATCCTGCCGTACTACAAAAAATCCGAGAACAACGAACGCGGGCCGAGCGAATTTCATGGCGTGGGCGGGGAATTGAACGTCGCCGATTTGCGCTGCGTCAATCCGCTGACCCACCGCTTCATCGAGGCCGCGCAAGGCGCGGGATTGAAATACAACAAAGATTTCAACGGCGCGTCGCAGGAGGGAGTGGGCTATCTTCAAGTCACGCAGAAGGACGGCAAACGCCACAGCGCCGCCGCAGCTTTTCTCAAACCGGCCCTGTCTCGCCCGAACCTGACGGTCAAGACGGGCGCGCACGTCATGCGATTGCTCTTCGACAAAAATAAAGTCGTCGGCGTCGAGTTCATTCAGGACGGCAAAACCGAGCAGACGCGCGTCAACCGTGAAGTCATCCTGTCGGGCGGGGCGATCAATTCGCCGCAGACGTTGATGCTCTCAGGGCTAGGTCCCGCCGACCACCTGCGCGCGATGGACATCCCCGTCGTCGCCGACCTGCCGGGCGTCGGTCAGAACCTGATGGATCACCTGCTGATCGGAGTCGAATACGAGTGCCGCGAACCGATAGGACTTCATAGAGCCGACAACTTAAAAAACATCCTCAATTATTTCCTCTTCAAAAAAGGCCCTCTCACGTCGAACGTGGCCGAGGCGGTCGCCTTCCTCAAAACCGATCAGTCGCGGACCGCGCCGAACATCGAGCTGGTCTTCGCGCCCGTCTTCTACATGGACAACGGCTTCGGAAATCCCGATCTGCATGGTTTTTCAATCGGCGTCGCGCTGCAGAAGCCCGAGAGCAGAGGTCACATCAGACTGAAATCAAAAGACCCGTTCGTCGCGCCGGCGATTCAACCCAACTATCTGGCCTCGGAGGCCGATATTGCCGCCTGCGTCGAGGGCGTCAAACTCGCGCGCGAGATTTTCGGCTCGAAACATTTCAACCGGTTTCGCGGCAAAGAGTGGTGGCCGGGCGAGGCCGCGAAAACCGACGGTGACTTCGCCGAACACATCCGCCAGACCGCCGAGACGATCTATCACCCGGTTGGGACGTGCAGGATGGGAAATGACGCGACGGCTGTTGTCGATGATCGGCTGCGCGCGCATGGCGTCGAAGGGTTGCGCGTGGTTGACGCTTCGATCATTCCGATTCAAATCACCGGACACACGAACGCGCCGACTATCGCGGTCGCGGAGAAAGCTGCGGATCTAATCAAGGACCATTCTTGACAGCGCCGCCATCGCCGCCTACCATTCACGTTTGTTCATAACGAGCCAATAGCTCAGCCCTGCGAACGTTGCGCTTCGCGGGGCTTCTGCTATTAAAGCGGTTGTAATGTATTTGCGCGCAAAACGGAAATCCCGGCCAAAAATTTGAAGGCGGTAAGAAAATGGCAGTTCAAGTAAAAAGACGTGTAGGTATTCTCGGGGCGACCGGGACGGTCGGCCAAAGGTTGATTCACATGTTGCGCGATCACCCGTATTTCGAGGTGACCGCGCTCGCGGCTTCAGACCGCTCCGAAGGAAAGCGCTTCGCTGAGGTCTGCAATTGGAAGCTCCCTTTTGAAATGCCCGAAGCGGTGAAGGATATAAAAGTCTTCGGCTGTAAACCGCCGCTCGATTGCGACCTTGTAATTTCGAGTTTGCCGTCGAACATCGCGGTCGAGGCTGAAGTCGCGTTCGCCGCCGCCGGCTTTCCCGTCATCAGCAATTCGTCGTCATATCGGATGCCTGCGGACGTGCCGCTGGTAGTTCCCGAGATCAACCCCGATCACCTGGACGTCATTCCCACGCAGAAGAAGAACCGCGGTTATGATCGAGGCTATCTCGTCACCAACGCCAACTGCACGACCATCGGCCTGGTGATGGCGCTCGCGCCTCTGCATCAGGCTTTCGGCGTCGAAGCCGTGATGATGACTTCGATGCAGGCCATCTCGGGCAAGGGCTATCCCGGCGAGGCCTCGATGGACATCATTGACAACGTGATGCCGTTCATCGATGGCGAAGAAGAGAAGGTCGAGGTCGAGCCGCAGAAGATCCTCGGCAGGTTTACGGGCGAGAGGATCGAATCGGCCTCGTTCAAAGTAAGCGCGCAATGCAACCGGGTCCCCGTCCAGGACGGCCATCTCGAATCGGTGCGGGTGAAGTTGAGCGGACAAGCTACGGTCGAACAGGTCGTCGAAGCGCTTTCGAATTTCACCGGCCTGCCGCAGGAGTTGAAATTGCCGACCGCGCCCGCGCGCCCGGTGATCGTCCGTTTTGAAAAAGACCGCCCGCAGCCGCGATTGGACCGCGACGCCCAGAACGGAATGGCCACGGTGGTCGGGCGAATCGCGAAAGACACCATCTTCGATTTCAAATTCACGCTCATCAGCCACAACACGATTCGCGGCGCGGCCGGCGCGGCGTTGCTGAATGCGGAGTTGTTAGTGGCGAAAGGACTTCTGTAGGTGTCAGGTGTCAGGTGTCAGGTGTCAGTAAAAGAGCGATCCTAACTGACACCTGATACCTGACACCTGACATCTAACATCTGACATCTATGCTGATTGTCATGAAATTCGGCGGCACTTCGGTCGGAAGCGCCGAACGCATCGCCCAGGCCGCCGACCTCGCGGTCAAGGGCGCTAAAGAAGGTCACAAAGTCGTCGTGGTCACATCGGCTATGAGCGGGGTGACGAACAAGCTCATCGCCGCGGCGCAGAACGCCGTCGGCGGTTACTACCACAAGACCGTCAGCGACGACTTGCACGAGCCGCACCGTCAGGCCATACACCTGCTCACGCCCAGCGACGCCGGGCGGCGCCGCGAGGCCATAGAGATGGTGCGCCAGCGGATCGAGCGTTTCGAGACGTTGTGCAAGGGGCTGACGATGGTGCGCGAGTTGACCCCTCGCACGCTCGACGCGATCTCCGGTCTGGGGGAAATGATGTGCGCGCCGATCCTCTCGTGCGCGATCTCCGAGCGCGGCCTGACATCGCGGTCCATCGAGGCCACCGAACTGATCGTCAGCGATGACCAGTTCGGCCAGGCCGAGCCGCTGATGGCCGAGACCCGGCGGCAGACTCGCGACAAACTGACGCCGCTGCTGGAGCGTGGCGAAATACCGGTCGTCACCGGCTTCATCGCCGCGACGAAGGAAGGCGCGCTGACGACGCTCGGGCGCGGCGGCTCCGATTACACGGCCTCGATCATCGGCGCGGCGCTCGACGCCGACGAGGTCTGGATCTGGACCGACGTCGACGGCGTGATGACCGCCAACCCGGTCGAGGCGCCTGAAGCGCGCACGATGCGCGAGATCAGCTACAGCGAGGCCTCCGAGCTGGCCTATTACGGCGCGAAGGTTCTGCACCACAAGACGATCCTGCCGGTTTATAAACAGGGCATTCCGATTCGAATTCTCAACAGCTTCAACCCGGAGAATCCTGGCACGCGCATCAGCGTCGAGGGCCACCCGTCGGCGCGCGGCGTCAAGGCCGTCACTTCGATCCGCTACGTCAGCCTGATCACTATCAGCGGCAAAGGCATGCAGGGCATCCCCGGCGTCGCCGCGAAGGCTCTGGCCGCCGTTGCCGCCGAACGCGCCAACATCCTGATGATCTCGCAGGCGTCGTCCGAGAACAACATTTGCTTCGTGATCAATTCGTCGGAGGCGGCGCGTGTGGTGAAATCGCTCCGCTCGGCGCTGGAATTCGACCTGATGCTCGGTCACATTGAAGACATCTCGGCGTACGATTCGATCGCAGTCGTCGCCGTGGTCGGCGACCGGATGCAGGGCACGCCCGGCATCGCGGGGAAGATCTTCGCGGCGCTCGGCGACTCCAGCGTAAACGTTATCGCCATCTCGCAAGGCTCGTCCGAGCGCAACGTCTCGATGGTCGTCGCGGCGCCGGACGCCGCCGAAGCAGTGCGCGCCATTCATCGCGCCTTTGAACTTGATAAGCCTTCACAATGATTGTTAGTAGTCCCGCCTCCGGGCGGAAAGCGGCTGTTAATCGAATCTCTTCGCCCGAAGGCGGGACTGCAAACTCATACGATTATGCCTTCACTTCGCTGCATCAACTGCCGATCCACTTTCTCCCCGTCACAGAGAATCTATACCTGTTCGAAATGCTCCAGCCTTCTCGATGTCGTTTATGATGTGAATGGGTTTCAGGGCGGATTTTTGACGAGGACCTGGGACGCGCGGCGCGCGTCGTCTAAAAACATCGACATGAGCGGCGTCTGGCGCTTCCGCGAACTGCTGCCCGACGCCGAAGAGGCTAGAATAGTCACAATGCTGGAAGGCAATACGCCGATCTGGGACGCGCCGCGATCCGCCGCGTATGCGAGGATGAAGCGCCTGTCGTTCAAACACCTGGGGATGAACCCGACCGGGTCGTTCAAGGATCTGGGGATGACCACGGGCATCACGCAGGCGAAGCGGCTGCGCGCGACCGGTGTGGCCTGCGCGAGCACCGGCAACACATCGGCCTCGATGGCCGCGTACGCCGCGCGCGCCAAAATAAAGGCGTTCGTCTTCATCCCTTCGGGCCAGATCGCGCTCGGCAAACTCTCGCAGGCGCTCGATTACGGCGCGATCGTGCTGCAAATCGACGGCGATTTCGACGACGCGATGCGGTTGGTGCGCGAAGTGGCGAACA
Source organism: Blastocatellia bacterium (assembly GCA_035275805.1). GTDB lineage: Bacteria > Acidobacteriota > Blastocatellia > RBC074 > RBC074 > JAJVID01. The sequence goes on along the minus strand of DATEMG010000730.1, from coordinate 519 downwards.
GGTCGCGGCTTTATCTGCTCAACTCGGTCAACCCGTTTCGTCTGGAAGGTCAAAAGACGATCGCGTTCGAGATGGCGCAGCAGCGCGGATGGCGGGCGCCGGACCGCGTGATCGTGCCCGGCGGCAATATGGGCAATTCGTCGGCGATCGCGAAAGGCTTCCACGAATTGCTGGAACTCGGCGTGATCACAAAAATGCCTAAGATTACGATCGTCCAGGCCGAGGGCTCCAACCCTCTCTATCGGATGTGGGCGCGGCGCCACGATGTTGAGGAAGCGGATTTGAAATTGGAGCCGATCAAAAACGCGAATACGCTGGCCACGGCGATTAAGATCGGCGCCCCGCTCTCGTGGCCGAAAGCGCTTCGCGGGTTGCGTTGGTCCGGGGGCGAAGTGGAGCAGGTCACCGAACAGGAGATCGCCGACGCGAAAGCTATGATCGGACTGGACGGCATCGGCTGTGAGCCGGCTTCGGCGGTCACGCTCGCCGGCCTCAGAAAAATGGTGGCGGCCGGCGCCG
>DATEMG010000729.1:0-20725 GCA_035275805.1 Blastocatellia bacterium | reverse complement strand
AGAACTTTGATCGCATCCGGTGGTTCCTCCAGCGGATAATGTCCGTCGTCCCTCCGAGACGAAGAGGAATCCTGGACTTTTAATGAACCCTGGCTGTAGCGCTCAGCGCCGCTCTCGCCAATCAGTTCAGTCTACGGCTTTGCGACGACGAATGGATGCGCTTCCAGTTCACGCCGGTAAAAGACACGCGGCCTTTGGATGCTGCGTTGGCTGCTTGCCTTTGCCTCGCTCACGGCGAAATCAAGCAGCAACCGCGTCTGCATCTCGCGCTCCTGCATCTGCGGCACTCGCTCCTCAGCGTAATTGAACCATTCGCGGGCCAACGCCAGGCCGTCTTTCGGGTCTCGGTCGGACAGCCCTTTCTTCAACCCGTCCTCGATCAACGCAAAGGTCAGATAGCCGTGGCCCAGTTCCGCCGCTTCGAGCGCCGCCTGATAGCTCTGCGCGGCGGTCAGGATGTACATGCCCTTTTCGTAAGCAAGTTGCGCGAGCCCGGCCGAGTTCATCGGTCCACGACGTTTTTCCTCGGCTTCGAGCGCCTGACCCGAATTGCATGCGTCGAGCACGAAGAGCATCTGCCCGGCGTCAACGCCTTCGATGGCCGTTTCGAGTTCCAGGTCGGAGACGCCGTGCGAGAGAATGGTTTTCACGGACTCTGCGGTGAGCGAGTTGCGCGCGCCCGTATAGCCGAGGTCGTGCGGGATCAGATAGAAGCGCGACCCCTGCGCCGCGCCGTGCCCGGCGAAGAAGATCAGCACTGCGTCTTCGGGCTGAGCCGGTTGAATCTTCGACAGGGCTGAAGGCGCGCCGGCGGGCAGGGCTGCCCGGGCGTTCGACAGGCGCTTGAGCGTGAGCAGTATGTTCGCCTTAGTCGCGTCTTTATCGAGCAAAGGGATGATTTCGACGCGCTCGTATTCCTGCAGTTTTGCTTGCTGCGCCCGTACTTCTTCGGCGAAGGAGGTGGCGTCGGCGACGGCGTATTTCAGGTTGTATTGAGAGTTGGCGTATTGATTGACGCCGCAGGCGATGACGTAAGCCACGCCCTTGCGCCGCAACGACTCATCGCCGGTGACCGCCAACACGGCGTCGGCGCTTTTAACGCCGTCGCGGTTGAAGGCGTAAGCGAGCAGTCGGTTCTCTCCGGCGACGATCGGAATCTCGGCTTCGAGCGTCGCCTGTTTCTGGCCGTTGAGGGCGTCGCCGCGCCAGACTTTGACCAGCGTGCCGTTACGGAACAACCGCACGTCGCGCGCGCCAGTGGGCGCCTCTTGATTTTCCGAAGCAGGCTCGCTGACCTCGATCTTCACCTTGATCATGCGGCCCGTCGCGTTTTGCGCGTCTGCGCGCAAGAGATTCAGAACCGGTTGCCTGCGGTCTTTCTGCTCGACGTTGCGGGCGGCCTTCGGACGCTTGCCCGAAGCGATGTCGGAGAGCAACCCGGGATAGAAGAAGTCGTTGAAGAAAATTTCGACCGGCGCGGCGTCGAAGATGTTGTTCGGGTTGAATCGCCAGAGTATCTGCCCCCAGGCGCCCGGCGTCCCGTCGAACAAACCGTCGGGCGTCACGACCAGCCAATCGGCGCCGCCGTTGAGCGTGACGAGCGTAGCCAGCGTCTCTCCGCTGCTGATGTCCCACAAACGCGCGCTGCCGTCGTCGCTGCCCGAAACCAGCAGCTTCCCGTCGGGGCTGAAGGCCAACGTATTGACGTTCAGCGAATGGCCGTGGAGCGTCTTGATCTCGCGCCCCGTAGCCGTATCCCACAGCTTGACCAGAGCGTCGTATCCGGACGAAGCCAACATGCGGGAGTCGGGGCTGAAGGCTGTGGCGCGAATATTTGCGGTGTGTCCTGTCATCGTCCGCAATTCGCGTCCAGTCGCCGCATCCCACAACTTGATCGAAGGACTGAGAAAACCGGAGTAGTTCTCTATAGCGCTGGGGTCAGTGAAGTTTAGGCCGGCAGGCGCTTCGGGCTGGGAAGACGCGATCAGACGGCCGTCGGCGCTCCACGCCACGCTATCAATCCATAAGCTTCGAGGGAGAGGGAGCGTGAAAATCTCACGCCCGCTGGCCACTTCATTGATTTTGATTGACGCTCCTCCAGTGGCCGAAGCGACCAGGCTGCCGTCGTTGTTGAACGCAAACGCGGACCCTAAATTGCCCGTCTGAAATCCCGGCCTGCCCGGTAGCGAACGCGGCGCGCTGGCGGCGTTCACGTCCCAGAGCTTGACGCTGACGCGCGGTTGAAAAGGCGACGCAATTGCGGGAATTCCCGGCGACATGCTGCCCATCGCCTCAATTACCTTGCCAATGTCCCCGCTCTCGGCGGCCTTTAGAAGGTTATCGCCTTCCCTCTGCATCTGCTCTGCCATCTTCTGCATCTGCTTCGGATCCATCTTTTTGCCGCCCATCATCTGCGCCAGCATCTCCTCCTGCTGTTTCTTTAACTCTTTCATCTGATCTTTGGCCGCTTTCTTAGCCGCCTTCTCGTCTTTTTTCGAATTGCCGGTTGGCGCTGGATCGAGCGGAGTGGCTGGAACCGGCGCCGGGGGAAGCTGAGGAAAGCCTTGCGCGGATTGGGGCGCGTCGGGTTGAGTGGAAGAAGCTGGACCTCCGGGCGGATTGGCCGCCCCCGAGGCCGATTTGGATTCTGGTTGGCGTTCGGCCAACGCGACCCATTTGCCGTCGGGACTGACGCCCCCGCCGTCAAACTTCTTGCCCTGCGAGAGCGGGAAGCTTTTGACTTCACGCCCGGTGCGCGTCTCCCACAACTTGATCTCGTTTTCGCCGCTCTGGGCCGCGATTAACCGCCCACCCGCGCTGAAGACGCTGGGGGCCGGGTTACTTAGATTGTCCTTGTTAAGCGCAACTGGCGGCCTTGTAATTGTGCGCAGGGCGGCGCCCGTGTTGAGTTCCCAGACGCTGACCGCGGTCGCGCTGCTGACCGCAAGCGCGCGCCCATCGCCGCCGAACGCCGCGCTTTCGACCGGCATTGCCATTCCGCTCAAAATCCGCGCCAGAATGACTCGCCCAGTGATCGCGGCAATCGACACGTCCCAGATTCTGATCGTGCTGTCGAGACCAATCGTCGCCAGCAATTTTCCATCGGCGCTGAAATTTACCGCGATGACTTCCCCGGTATGGCCGACGATCGTCGCCAGATTGCGTCTCGTGGGCAGATCAATGAGCTTGATCGCGTTACCGCTCGCGAGGGCGCATTGCTGGCCCGCGGCGCCCAAAGCGAGAGTGTTTATCAATCCGAAATCAACTATCGAATCGGCCGCCCCGGAGTTTTGCGCGCCGGCGTCAAGGGAAGTCAATTCGCGTCCGCCCGACACGTCCCAAACTCTGATAATGTTCGCGCGACCGATTATGCGCTCCTGCCCGCCTGAAAGGACTTGTGAAGATTCCCGCGATATATCGTGGAAGGCGACAGCCACGGCGCGCCCGTCAGGACTGAACCTGATGGAGCGCACAGGAGTCGTATAAGCGGTACTCATCGCCATCGTCAGCTTCTGTTTCTGTTCCGAGATTTTGATCGTCTGAATTATGCGCCCACTGGCCACGTCGCGCAGCGTCAACGTGTCCGACCGCACGCCTGACTGGTCTGACTTGATATTCGTCGCCAGCGTCCTTCCATCGGGGCTGAGAGCGAAGGCCACTAACTGTCCTATATCGTCGCGTTCCAGCTTCAACTCCTGAAGCTTTTGTCCCGAGCCGACGTCCCATACGGACAGCGTAGATCCTGTCACCGACGTTGTGGCCGCCAGTAAACGTGCGTCGGCGCTGAAACAGACCAGGCCGAAATCCTTGCCCTGATTCAAATCCGAGCTGCGAATCTGACGCCCCGTGCGCGTATCCCATTGTTTGAGCGTTCCGGCGCTGACGGAAAAGAGCGACGAGCTGTCGGAACTGAAGGCAAAGGCCGAATTGATTGCGTAGGTCGTCGCGGCGCGCGCGCCCAGGTTGATCGCGATCAATTCGCGCCACGACGCGACCTCCCACAGTTTGATCGAGCCGGCCATAAAATCCATCGAGGCCAGCAATTGCCCGTCCGGACTGAAAACGGCGTTGTACGCCGGAGCGGTGACGCCGGTCTGCAAAACCAGCTCGGGACGCGCGGCGCGGGGCCCTGAGGGCGGCTGTTTGTCGGCGTTCGTCTTTTGGTCCTCTTGCGTTAGGATTCGCTGCTGCGGCGTTTGCCGTTGCTGCTGCGCATAGCCCGACGGAGGCGAGGCGAGCGCGAAGATCAGCAGCGAAGTAAGGATGCGAATGTGGCTGTGTGATTTGAAATTAAATCTGGTGTTTGGCATGGCCTTTTACTTAATAAATTGAAGGGTGGAAGCCTGGGAGTTACGCCACCGCCCTTAGTTGACCGGATTTTTCATGCAGGTCAACAAGCCCGCTGCAATACCCACACTGGGCTATCGAGGCGTTGATAATCTCGCCGCATTTAGGTCAGGCAAAGACCTGCGGCTGCGCTTATGGCTCTGATTGACCGAGAATTGAACTCATATTTGACTTCTTTGATTTGTCTCCTTGAAACAGGAGGTTAACGGCGCTGCGCAAAAAGCGCGCTGTCAGGATTGCCGCTGACCAGAGCCTTGTTTCCCCTTTTAGAGCGATTTTCAATTGGATGTAGGGGAAGGAGCGCTCCGGTACCGTACCGCCCCGCAACCAGGGCGATTAAACAAATCGCCCGACACCGTATACTCATTTGCAATCCGCTCTAGATTTACCCCGAGAATTTCTTGTGCCGTCAAAAAAGCTGCGTTAAAGTCACCGCGTTTGGGCAATTTTGATGAAGAGCTTGCAAATTGAAGTCTTATAGACTCAAACGGCATGGTCTGCCCTCCGCGTAGCGGAGCCGTGAGATTAGCTCGGCGTTTCAACGCTGGCTAAGTATTGGCAAAAGAATCCAACCGTCGTTAATCGACGGTTGGATTCAGGCATCACAATTTATGACGCAAGAGGGGTGATTAGCGGCGCCGGCGTTGATACTCATCGAGAAATAATTGCGCCTGACGCCTTGCTAACTTTTTACTCTCGCCGCTTCGGCTGAGGACGACTCATGTAAACAATTTTCGCAATGGCGTTAACGAAGCCCGAGCGCATTATTTTTCCAAAGACCATAAACGCCAGCCCTGGCGCCCCGCCACTATGTGGCAGTTTTGGTAGCCGTATCACCTGCAATCCAATCATGTTCGAAACGGCGCGGAAAAGGCTTGAGGTTTTTCCGGAAAATTTTTGACTTTTTTTTGACCTTATGGAAAAGGTAGAGAATAAAGGATTTGTCTACGAATTTGGGAAGTTTGTTCTTGACCCGAAGGGAAAAACTTTATTCTCCGATGGAAAGCCGATTCACCTTCCCGCAAAGGAATTCGAGACTCTTTTGCTGCTTGTGGAGAATAACCGCAAGGCATTGTCAAAGGAAGAAATGATGGGGACTCTCTGGCGGGATTCATTCGTCGAGGAAAGTAACCTTGCAAAGCAGATTTCTCGCCTGAGGAAAATTCTCAATTCGGATGGAGAACAATTTATTGAAACCCTGCCGAAGCACGGCTACCGCTTCTCAGCCGATCTGCGGCTTACGATTCCCGTAGCGGAGGAACCGCCCATCTTAGAGCGCCGCCCCCTCGAAGGCTCAGGCTTTTTGCATTTAAGCCGGGAAACTGCGTCGCTGACTGAAAAAATAAAATCGATCGCCGTCTTGCCTCTAAAGCCGTTGACCGCTGAGGAGCGTAATAAAATTCTCGGCCTGGGTTTAGCGGACGCGCTTATAACCAAACTCGGAAGTTTGAAACAGATCGTTGTTCGCCCCACGAGCGCCGTTGCGCGGTTTACCGATGCGCAGGCTGACTCCATTGAAATAGGCAGGAAGTTAGGCGTCGATGCGGTGCTCGAAGGCACTATACAAGAGTCGGAAGGCCGATTGCGTATCAATGCCCGATTGATAAGAACGGACAGCGGCATGCAGTTCTGGGCAGAAAAATTCGACGAACCGACGAATGAGATATTCGCTTTGCAGGACGCTCTTTCCAACAAGATCGCCAAAACGCTGGCTTTTGAATTAACCCATACAGAAAACAAACTGTTCGTACGACGTGGAACCGACAACACCGAGGCCTACGAAAAATATCTTCGCGGACGGTTCCACCAAAGCCAGAACACACCGACCAGCTTGACTCGGGGCATAGAGTTTTATGAACAGGCAATTGCTCTCGATCCGAATTTCGCCGAGGCTTACGCCGATATCGCTGACGCGCATATCGTCCTGTTTAATTTCGGCGTTCGTCCGGCCGAGGAGACGATACTGCAGGCTCGTGAGTCGGTGAATCGCGCGTTGCAACTCGATCCGGATTTGTCGCGCGCCCACATGTCGCTTGCTCTTATCCAGTTTCTGATTGACCATAACTGGATCGAAGCCGAAAAGAGTCTTGAGCGGGCGATTGCGCTGAATCCGAATAATGCTGACGCATACCACCGCTACGCTTATTTCCTAATGCAACTGGGCAGATTTGATGAGTCTTTGCAAAAAGCTGAGAAGGCGTGCGAACTCAATCCGTTTTCAAACATCGTTCAAAACAACATCGGTATGACTTATCTTTGCGCCAGGCGGTATCCTGAGGCCATCAGGCAGTTGGAGAAAACAGCGGCTGAGAATCCGCATTTTTCTCTTCCAAGGCGGCTGCTCAGCATTGCGTACGAAGCTATTGGCGACATGGAAAAGGCCTTCGAATCGGATCTCAAGGCCCTGGAGATAGACGGCCGCAAAGAATTTGCGGCAATGCTGCGCGAGCAGCGAGAGGCGGTTGGAATCGTCGCCGCGAACCGATTCTGGCTCGACGAAACGATCAAGGCAAAAGAGGCGGGCCGGATTTCCTCGACTGGAGAAACGCGGGACGGCGCCGTTCCAGCTTTCTTTGTAGCATCACGGGCTGCGGTCGCTAAGGATCGGGAACAAACAATTCGCTGGCTTGAGCAATCATTGTATGAAAGAGATCCCACGCTCCCCAACATCAAGTTTTTCGCCAGGTACGACTTTGTCCGCGACGACCCGAGGTTTCAGGCTGTCCTACAGAAAACGGGTTATCAATAATGTTGTAGTTTGACGAGCTTGACCAGAATGTCGCCATTCGTTTTAACCCTTGTTTGCTTGTTCGTCTCGTCGGGTGTGACCTCAAGTTTCGCCGCCGAATACGTGGCCAGGAACTTGCGCAGGCTTTCTACCTCAGCGGCGTCTTTGATTACTCCGAGGTCAGTGGGGTTGACCAAGCGTTTGAGCTTTTCCAAATCGGCAACTTCGCCGCTGGTCCAGATCAGCCAGATTTTTTCCTCGCCCTGCTCTGTGTCAAGAACTAATCCCTCGTCGTGATCGGGAATACGGACAGTCTGGCCCGCCGAGATCGCGGAACCCTCATTGGCGGTCGGAGTGGGGAATAGAGTGTTGAAGATCGTTGCCTGTCCTGCGACCGACGGGCTTTCGCTTATGATGTAGAGATGGCCGCGCTGTGGGCTGATGAGTGATATGGTTACTCGGTATCCGTTTGGGAAGACCTTATCCTCGGTGAACTGAATTGGGGGGGCATTAGGATCAAGCTTCGGGTCTTTCCGCACCGTGATCCAATAACTGAACGATCGCTCGGCCCCGGGGGCCGCCGGGCTTGGCGTTACCGTCAGTGGAGTCGGAGTCGGAGTCGGAGCAACGTTCCGATTCAACCAGGTGGAAAGCCGCGGAACTACGACGACGCCTGCAGCCGCGACGACGCCGATGGCGATGATCAGCCCGGCGACGATCGGGAATTTGCTGCCCCTGGGCTTCGCGCTGGCCTCTTTGCGTTCTTTGATAGGGTTGGTCTCGCTTCGCGGCGAAATCGGCGCGGAAGTCCTGGCGGCGACGTTTGGGGCCGTCTCCCTCGCCTGAATCGGATTTTCGATGGTTTCGATCGGGTCGATCTGCGTCTCCAGCGGGTCGCCTGCGGCGTGAGCGGAACCGGGAACCGGCGCCGGAACCGCTATGGTCGCGCGGGCGTCGGAGGCGCTGATTCTTCCCACCAGGGCCTGGGCCAAATCCTCGGTGAAGATGCGCGAGTTCTGGGGACGGCGTCCCGGGTCGAACGAGAGCGCGTTGAGAAGCAGTATCTGCGCCGCTTCCGGCAGGTCGGGGCGAAACGTGCGCGGCGTGACGAAGCTTTCGCCCTTCTGGAGCCGCATCAATTCCTGCAAGACCAGAAAGTGGGTTGGCCCATCCGGATTGAAAGGCAGCCGTCCGGTCACCATTTCATAAACGATGATCGCCAGAGCGTAGACGTCGGTCGCCGGCGAGGCCGTCTGTGACAGCAACTGCTCGGGCGCGATGTACTGCCGCGAGCCGGCGACGACGGCCACCTCTGTTTCATTGCCCGCCTGCGGATTGACGACCTTCGCAATTCCGAAATCGATCAGCTTGACCTGCTCGTCGCCGCCGCTCAACTGTTCTAGCATGATGTTTTCCGGCTTGAGGTCCCGGTGAAAAACGCCTTGCTGGTGCGCCGCGTGTAGCGCGCTCCCGGTTTGCCGCGCCAGATGCGCAATGTAAGCCAGGTCCAACTGTCCCTGGCCCATTACGTCGCGCAGAGGCCGCCCCTTGATGAACTCCATCACGAAGAATGGACGTCCGTCGTCCGAAAGGTCGCGGTCAATGACGCGCACGACGCCGGGATGGTTAATGCGGGTCAGGGCTTCGGCCTCTTGCGAGAATTTCCCGATCAGCCACTTGTTTCGCCCGGCGTCTTCGAGCAGAAATTTAATTACTACCGGCATCCCGTGCAATCGCTCGTCGCGCGCCAGAAACACCACGCCGACCCCGCCGCGCCCGAGCTCGCGCTCTATCATGTACCGCCCTTTGAGTTTGCCGCCCGGCGCCGGCGATAGAGAAGTTGATTGGTTGTGGTCGCCTGACATGAGTTCCCCTGAGAATTATACGCGCCGCGCGAATAATGGATTCGGCCCACGCTTGAGGTTTTCAATCGCGCGCGCGCGAAGTATCGGTAAAAAATTGACGCCGCGCAAGCCTCTAAAATAGAATTTAGAGGTCCCGCCCACCAGGGAACTGGCTGCGGTAAACGCAGGTTTAATGAGGCAAATTAATTATGGAAACCTTGACTCTCGCGTCCGAACGAAGAAGTACTGGCAATTTTGCCGAAAACCCGCTGCTCAACCGCGAGCTCAGTTGGATAGAGTTCAACAGCCGTGTGCTCGACGAGGCGCTCGACCCGTCGCAGCCGCTGTTGGAACGGCTGAAATTCCTCTCGATCTTTTCGACCAACCTCGACGAGTTTTTTATGGTCCGCGTTTCGGGTCTCCAGGAGCAACTCGACGCCAACCCGCTGCTGCTTTCCCCCGACGGTCTTTCGGCGGCCACTCAGTTGAGGCTCATCGCGGAACGCCTGCGCCCGCTGCTCGAAGTGCAGATGCGCTGCCTGCTAAAACAGATTCTGCCGGGCCTGGAACAGTACAATGTGCGGATCCTCCCGTACGGCCGCCTTAACAAGGATCAGCGCGGGGAACTGCGCGACTTTTTCTACGAGCGCGTTTTTCCCATCCTCACGCCACTGTCGGTAGACCCGAGCCACCCATTCCCCTACATCTCGAACATCAGCATGAACCTGGGGATACTGGTCGTGCCGGAGAATCCGGAGGAGGGCGAGCATGAGGCCCGCTTCGCTCGCGTCAAGCTGCCGCTTTCGCCGAACGTCCCCAGGCTGATTCCGGTCACCGGCGAGGGCTATTGCTTCGCGATGCTCGAGGAGGTAATGGCAGCATACATCGATTCGCTCTTCCCGGGAATGCGCATCATCGAATGCCAGCCCTTCCGCATCACGCGCGACGCCGACATCGAGATCGAAGAGGACGAGGCCGGCGACCTGCTCAAGACGGTCGAGCAGCAGGTGCGCAACCGACGCTTCGGCTTCGGCGTGCGGCTGGAGATCGCCGCCGGTATGAGCCCGCACATGGTCAAGCTCCTACGCCATTCGCTGGAGATGGAAGAGCAGGATGTTTACACGGTTGACGGCCCATTGAACATCCCCGACCTGATGGCGCTCTATAAGCTCGACCTGCCGCAGTTGAAAGACGAGCCTTTCTCGCCGACCACGCCGGCGGCGCTGCGCTCGGGGGAAAACATCTTCGACGCCATACGCCATCAGGACATACTGCTTCACCACCCTTACGAGTCGTTCGCGCCTGTGGTCGAATTCCTGCGACAGGCCGCGCGCGACCCGAACGTGCTGGCGATCAAACAGACGCTCTACCGCGTGGGCAAGGATTCGCCCATAGTCGAATCGCTGATCGAAGCCGCCGAGAACGGCAAACAGGTCGCGGTGCTGGTCGAACTCAAGGCGCGCTTCGACGAAGAGGCGAACATACAGTGGGCGAAGCGACTTGAAAAAGCCGGCGTCCACGTCATCTACGGCCTGGTCGGATTGAAGACCCACGCCAAGATCGCCCTCGTCGTGCGCCAGGAGAAGAACAAGCTGCGCCGCTACGTCCATCTCGGCACGGGCAACTACAACCCTGTCACGGCGCGCATCTACACCGACCTCGGACTCTTCACCGCCGACGAGGATTTCGGCAAAGACGTTTCCGAACTGTTCAACTACCTGACCGGATACTCACGCCAGGAGCAGTACCGCAAGCTGCTGGTCGCTCCGGTCAACCTGCGCAAATCGATCACCGAGATGATCCGCCGCGAAATCACGCACCTACAGGCCGGGCGGCCCGCCGGAATCGTCGCCAAGTTTAACAGCATGACCGACACGTCGATGATCGAGGAGATGTACGCGGCCTCGCGCGAGGGCGTGCCCATCGACTTGATCGTCCGCGGCATCTGCTGCCTGCGCCCCGGCTGGCCCGGCCGCAGCGAGTCGATCCGTGTCGGCAGCATTGTCGGGCGCTTTCTCGAACACTCCCGCGTCTATCGCTTCATCAACGGCGGCGATGAACAGATTTACCTGGGCAGCGCCGACGTCATGAACCGCAACCTCGATCGCCGCGTCGAAGTGCTCTTCCCCATCGAAGACGAGCGCATCAAAGAACGCCTCGTCCGCGAGATCCTGGAGCTCTCCCTCTCCGACAACGTAAAAATGCGCTGGTTGCAAATGAACGGGTCTTACGAACGCCCCAGAACCGCCGAGGAGAAGGCGTTCAATTTGCAGGAATGCCTGCTGGAACCGGCGTTGATCGGCTGACCCATGCCGACAGGAGGCCACTGTGAGGAAATTCAACGCGCGTCACAAGTTACTTTTTGCCAGCGGGGCCGTGTCTTTATTGAAGAAGCTGATTACCCGGAGGTTTATCGGTCGCGCGATACCTAAAGCGCTGTTACCGCTTCCAACGACATCCTTCCTTTGTCATTGCAGGTAGCGCCATAATTTCCGCAACGAAAAATAAAAATTGACAAGCGCAGAACGGAAATGGAGAATGGCGCCACCTCCAACCGATACTTTCCGTCAATGGCTAAGACCATAGGTACTCCCCATGAAAACGACATGCTTGTTCGCGGCGAAAGCCACCCGTGTACTCTCGGTCTGTTTCCTGGCTTTATTTATCGGGGGCGCGACAATCGCTCGCGCCCAGGAGCGCCAGGCCGGCGTCTATTTCACGACAGTCGTTCCGCACGGCGAGTTCAGCGAGAACGTCACCAATAACGGCTACGGCGTCAGCGGACAAATTCTTGTCCGGCTTGGCGGGAGCCCTTTTCTGGCGGGCGGCGACCTCGGAATCGCAGTATATGGCTCCGAAAGCCGCAGAGAGCCGATAAGCACAACCATCCCTAATCTTCAGGTCAGAGTTCGTACAACTAACAACATCTTCTTCTCGCATTTCGTGTTGAGGGCGCAACCGCGCACGGGCCCTGTTCGCCCATACTTCGACGGACTGATCGGGTTGAAACACCTGTTTACCAAAACATCGATCTCGGACCTGTCCGACGACGAGACTATCGCGAGCAACACCGATCTGAGCGATACTGCCTTGAGCTATGGCTTCGGAGGCGGCTTGCAGATTCCGCTCACGAAAGGTCCTGAGTCGAGGATTATGTTGGACACGGGCGTTCGCTATTTGAGAGGGGCGCGGGCCGTATATCTCAGGAAAGGCTCTATCCGAGAGGAGAACGGACTGGTATTCTTCGACGTCCTCTCTTCACGAACGGACGTCCTGGCCGTTCAGGTCGGGGTGACATTCCGTTTTTAAGATGAATAGCCACAGAGGTCACAGAGAAAACATTAAATCCACTCTGTGACCTCTGTGTTCTCTGTGGCTAACTGTCTTCATACATCTAAAAATCGGTATGAAATTTTTGATCCCTGCTTTGACGACGTTGCTCTGCGCCGTGGTCTTCGCCACCTTTATGATGCGGCGCGGGACTATGACCTCGACGCCGGCGCTTGAACGCGCTGACGGGGTTCGTTCGCCAGTGATCGTGGAGCTTTTCACCTCCGAAGGCTGTTCGAGTTGTCCTCCGGCCGACGCCGTGCTGGAGCGGTTGCAACAAACACAGCCGGTTGCCGGCGCGGAAGTGATCGCTCTCAGCGAGCACGTCGATTACTGGAATTACATCGGCTGGTCCGACCCGTTCTCTTCGGCAGCGTTCAACTCGCGGCAAGAGACTTACGCCCGGGCGCTCGGACAACAGGATCGCATCTACACTCCGCAAATGATCGTTGACGGGCAGACCGAATTCAACGGAAGCGCTATGAATAAAGCCTTCGAGGCGATTGCGAAAGCCGCGCGCTCGCCGAAAGCCGATGTGCGAATCGTCATCCCGGAAACAAAGACTCAGAAAGACAATCAAGAGATCAGATTCAACGTCAGCGTCAAAAACGTCCCGCCCGTCGATCGGGGCGACGTGGCCGAAGTGGTCTTCGCACTCACCGAGGACAAGCTCTCGTCGAACGTTACGCGCGGAGAAAATTCGGGGCGCAAGCTGGCTCATACCGCGGTCGTGCGCGAGATGCGCGCGCTCGGCCATGTTGATCCGGCGACGAAGACTTTTGATTCTGAGAAAACCGTGGCGATTGCCGACGGCTGGAAGCGAGATGATCTGAGGGTTGTTGTATTTGTGCAGGAGCGCGCCAATCGCCGCGTGCTGGGAGCGGCTGTGTTGAATCTGGCGGCGCCTCAAGCGCCCAATCGCTGATAAATCCGGCGCTCAAGCCTCATTTCTCTCCGCAAGGTTAGCGGTGGTCTGCTCCGTCACACTGACTGCCATTTCGGCGTTCGGCTCAGACAGCATCTTCGCAGTCTCTTGCGCTTGCGGCAGGCGATGCTGTTGATTCGATTGGGCAGAGGCCGACTTTTTACGCGCTGAGTCCAAATACGCCAGGACCAGACCCAATGCGGCCCCGGCCGTGATCATCAACAGTATGATGCCCGGGAATATCTTGCCTTTCTCAATCATCGCCTTGGCTACGGTTATGATGCCCAAGAGCATCAGACAGCCGAGACTGCCACACAGCAGGAAAATCGCGCCTGTGGCCCATTTTCCGAGCCTGCGAAACCAATTATCCGAAAGACCGGCGGTCGCCAGCGTGGTTTGCTCTGTGGCGGTGGCCTTCTGATCGGCAATCAACCGTTCGACCTTCTCTAAACTGAATCCGCAGCCTCGGCAGAATTTCTGCCCCGCTGAAGCTTTCGTTCCACAATCCGGGCAATGCATATTGGCCTCCTTGAAACGCCGTTCCTCTCAACGAGGCGGTTCGATCTTCTCGTTCAGTCGCGCGGTCGTTTGCTCTATCGCGCTCATTGCGCTCTGCGCATGGTGTTCGGGCTGGAGCTTGTTGATGGTTTCCGCAGGCGCCGCCGGTTGGCTGCGCTGTTGAGTCGAGACCTTTGCGTGCAGAGAAGCGTAATAGACCAGCAAACTTTCAACCGCAATGGACCCGACCCCCATCCCCAGCAGAATGACGCCAAACACGATGTTGCCGCTGTTGATAATCGCGTTGATGCCAATTCCGACAATCACGCTCGACAGAAACAACCACAGGCCCAACCCGACGATCCAGCCGGTGAGCTTTGCCCCGCTCTCTAATTGGCGCAATCGCCTCCTGGCTCGCGCCACATCCTCATCCTCGATATCAGGCGCCAGACTCAACCCACAAGCGCGGCAGAATTTTTGTCTTTCCGAAGCTTGGGCTCCGCAATTCAGGCAATGCATGTTGGTCTCCATTAAATGTACAGTCGGACGTAAATACGCGTTGATGGTATCCTGAGTTCAGACCCGCCGCCAGAAGATTTGCACGGCCTTTACAGACCTTGGAAGTGGTTCGTGTGACGCAGAAAATCGGCATGAAAAACCGTAGCGCAAACAGGAATGTTTGCGCTACGGTTGACGAGGTGGAACCTGGCGCTCCTGCGCTTCGTTCGGCAAGATACGTCGTCAAAGGAGTCGTTCGTGTTGCAATGAGCGACATCCTGAAACAATGAAATGGACAGGATATACGAGATTTACAGGATTTTTTGTGCGATCTCAATCCTGTAAATCTTGTAAATCCGGTCTATTTTCCGGGGAGGGAAAAATGGTAAATCAGGTCGAGACTATTGTACGCGGCCAGTTATTGGACCGGCGCCAAAAGCTTGAAACGGCGCTCGTCAAATTCAGCGAATCGGGAGGGCTGCGCCAATTGCTGCAAGAGGTGGACGCGGCTCTGGACAGGTTAGGCGCGGGCGCATACGGCTTGTGCGAGGTCTGTAATGACCCGGTCGAAACAGAACGTCTGATCGCTGATCCGCTGGCGCGATTCTGTCTAGACCACCTGTCGCCCCACGAACAGCGGATGCTTGAACGAGACCTGGAAATGGCGGCGCGGATACAGGCTGAACTTTTGCCGCAACCGGATTCCGCTTTCGGCCCCTGGCATGTCGCGCGCCACTACGAAGCGGCGGGGCCGGTCAGCGGCGATTATTGCGATCTGGCGCCTGACGGGAACGGAAGTCTCTTTTTCATGCTTGGCGACGTCTCGGGCAAAGGCGTCGCCGCGGCGATGCTGATGACCCAACTGCACGCGATGTTCCGCTCGTTGAAATCGATCGGCCTCCCTCTCACGCAAATAGTCGAGCGGGCGAGCAGCCTGTTATGTGAAAGCTCGCTGCCCACACAATACGCCACTCTGGTTTGCGGCAAGGCGGACGCCGCGGGCGCCGTCGAGATATGCAATGCCGGACACCTGCCGGTTCTCTGGCTGAACGGCGGAGATGTCAAGACTATTGACTCTACCGGCCTTCCCGTCGGCGTGTTTTGCGAACAACAATTTTCGTCTCACACCGTGCGCTTGCAACCCGGCGACTCACTGCTCCTTTACACTGACGGGCTTTCAGAGGCGCGCGACGTCGCCGGCGTCGAATATGGTATAGAGCGCTTGACGAAACTGGCGGCCGCCATTTGCGCGTCGTCGCCCCGGGCAATGATCAGCGCCTGCCTTGAGGATCTGAAGACGTTTGGCGGCGGGGCGCCCAAGGGGGATGATTTGACGATCATGACCATTCGTTGGTCAGGGCTCCCTCAATCGCCTTCCTGAAAACGCCAGCGCGTGGCGTCCTTCGGAAATTGCTTCCAGGCCAATGCCCAGCGGGGCCGTAACACGTACGTTCCGGGGGCTGCGTAGTCTTCAGGCTTCGGCGCATATCCGTACTTCTTTTTAGAAATCTCGATCAATCGGGTGACCAACGACAGATCCGGTTCTCGCAACACTTGCGCGTCGCCGTGCAGGATGACTACGTCGGAGCCGCTCTCCAGATGTACGCACACCGCCGGATTCTCGGCCAGGTTGCGGTTGCGGCGGGTCTGAGGGCCGCCGCCGAAATAGAGCCGATCATCCAGCCACAAGCCCCAGACCGGCGTCGAATGCGGCTGCCCGTCAGGGCTGACCGTGCAGACCCAATAGTTTTGCGCCTCGGCCATCCGCTCGGTCACATGGGACCACGGAAGCAATCCCTTTCTGTCTTTGGGCACGCCGTAGCCGGGCATATGAGGGCGGCTTGCCTCCGGTCCCGTTTCCTGGCCGGCCAGAGTCTTTTTCGAAGGTCGTTTCATAGTCGCCATAGTTTGTCTCCTATCAATGTTTCACAAGATATTTGAGGCCCACGATCCCGTTCTTGTAGGTCTTGCATTCGAGCATTTGCAGATCGACCTGCAGGCCGATGTCGGGAAAGAGCGGTATGCCCGAGCCGAGGAGTATGGGTTGAATCGCCACCTCTATCTCGTCAACCAGACGCTCCCTTAATAAAGACGCGGCCAGAATTCCGCCGCCCATCGGCCAGAAGTGTTTGCTGCTCCTCCTGACGCGCGGCATCGGCGTAGGAGATGCCGAGAACTTATGCGATCATTCCTGACACCTTGTGTCATATTTCGGGTCTTGCCGCGTAAAAAAGTTTTGGAAGTGAGGGGATGTATGCGCGCCGATCGGCTGCTTTCGATTATGTTGCTGTTGCAAACCTACCGGCGGATGACCGCACACGACCTGGCGAATCGCCTGGAAGTCTCCGAGAGGACGATTCATCGCGATATGGAGTCTTTGAGCGCGGCCGGCGTTCCCGTAGTCGCTGAGCGCGGGGCCGGCGGCGGGTGGTCGCTGATGGGCGAGTACCGAACCAATCTGACCGGGCTGAACGAGGCCGAGATTCAGGCGCTTTTTCTGGCGCGTTCGCCGCGCCTGCTCGACGACCTCGGGTTGGGCAAGGCCGCCGAAGCGGCGTTCATCAAGCTCTTCGCCGCGGTTCCGCCTGCGATGCGTCGCGACGCGGAATCGGCGAGCCAGCGGATTTACGTCGACGGCGCCGGGTGGAATCAGAGCGAAGAATCCGCGCCGCTACTCCCATTCTTGCAGGATGCGGTTTTGAAGGATCGCGCAGTAAGATTCAAGTATCAACGCGGCGACGATTGCGCGGTCGAGCGCGAGGTGGGGCCTTTGGGGTTGGTGGCCAAGGGCGGCGTCTGGTATCTGGTCGCGGCGATTGACGGCGACATTCGCAATTACCGGGTCTCGCGCGTGATCGAGGCCGAAGTGACGGATCAGGCCTTCGTCCGTCCCGAAGCCTTCGACCTCGTCGCGCACTGGCGCCAATCCGCCGTCGAATTCAAATCCAAACTTCCGCGCTATCCGGTGACGGCCCGTGTCCATCCGGAAGCGGTCAACCGGCTCTACATTATTGGCAGGTTCTCGCGCGTCGAACACATTGACCCGCCGGATGAAAATGGATGGAGACAGGTTTCGCTTTGCTTTCATTTTGAAGACGACGCCTGCGAATGCCTGCTGGGTTTCGGCGATCAGATTGAAGTTCTCGAGCCGAAGGAGTTGTGGCGGAAGTTTGTTGATCGCGCGGAGCGTGTGATTGAATTTTATTCCCGGAGACCTGCGGAATCTCATCCACGAATGAACACGAATGAATACGAAGATACGGTACCGCGCGCGTAAGCAAGCGGCCTACTAATGACACAGCCGCTTGCTTACACGCGCGGTACTGTCAGTAAATCGCGAAATCAGGGAAAGAAGAGCATTTGTCATTGTTCATCGTTCATTTGTCATTTGTCATTTCCCGGAAATCGCCCGGTGTTCATTGGGCATTGATCGACTGTTCCGCCGGCGATGACAAATGACAAATGAACGATGAACAATGAACAATGGGTGTCTCCGTTCATTTCGTGATTTACTGACTGTACCAATCTTAGCTCCCTTCCACTTTTGGGACTCTCAGCAGCACCCGTGTGCCTTTGCCGGGGGAACTCGTCAACGAGAGCTGCCCTCCCAGTTTCTCGGCGCGCTCGCGCATCCCGACCAGGCCGTAGTGTCGCCCGTTCGACGAGTTGATGACGGAGGGGTCGAAGCCGCGCCCGTCATCTTCGATTTCCACTCGCAGGCTGCGACGGTCGGAAATTAGCGCGACTGAAACATGATCCGGCGCCGCATGCCTGAGGGCGTTTTGCAAGGCCTCGCGAACGATCATCAGCAAACTCCTCTCGTTTTCGGCGCCGAGGTCGGGCGCCGAGCCGTTGCTCTCGAACCTGATCGGAATGCCGGTCTCCAGACTGAGCCGGCGGGTCAGTTGTGAAATCGCCGGCGTCAGTCTTTCGCCGGCGTTCTGTCTCAGATTCCACACGGCCAATCTGGCCTCATCCACGGTTGCCCGAACTTCGTTGCGCGCGCGGTCGAGCAATTCATCGCTGATGATCGGCGAGACTTCGCGCGCGCTCGACGCCGCTTCGAGCAGCGCCGAAACGCCGACGCAGCCCTGGATCAAGGTGTCGTGCATCTCCCTGGCCAACCGGTTCCGCTCATCGAGCACTGCGGCGAATCGCTGCCGCAGGTTGCGCACGTGCAGCCGGTACCAAACCCAGACCGCGGCCAGCGCCGCCAACCCGCAGAGGGCCGGGAACCACGCCGTCTTATAAAAATGGGGCCGCCACTCGATGCTCAAGACTCGCTCGGTCGCGCTGCGCGGATCGTCAATTTCATAAGCCACCACGCGAAAGCGGTACTTGCCAGCCGGCAGGTTGGTGTAATACGCGACGCGGCGCTGCCCGGCGTCCGTCCAATCCTGATCGAAGCCTTCCATCCGAAACTTGAACCGGATCCGGTCAGGCGACCGCAGACGAATCGCCGTGTAATGGATTTCGAGTTTTCCTCGGCCCGGATCAAGCGCGAGGTTTTGAGAAAAAGGTATAGCGCGATCGTCGGCCAACACCTGCTCGATCAGCGCCGGCGGGGCGCTTCTGTGATCCGGGCCGTTTTGCCCTATGTGGACGGCGCCTTTCGCGCTGGGGAACCACATCTCGCCAGACGCGAGCATCGCCCCCGCCGGTTGAACACCGCCGTTCATCTGATTCGTGCTCAGTCCTTCGGCCGTGCTGTAGACGCGGACCGCCAATTGGCCGGCGGACTGCCCGGAGAGGGATTCGAGCTCGCGCCTGGAGACCGCGGCGACGCCGCTGGGGCCGCTCATCCAGAGATTGCTCTGCGAGTCTTCGATAATGAAGTGAATCTTGTTGCTGGGCAATCCGTTCTTGGTCGTGAACTGCGTCAACGCCCCGTCTTTGAGCATAAACAGACCTGCGCCGTGCGTGCCGATCCAGAGTTTGCCCTCGGCGTCTTCGCACAGCGACCAGACCTTTTGCCCGCGTAGACGTTCGAGCGACGGGTCGGCGACGAAGCGCCCGGCGCGCAACCGGCTCAGGCCGCCATCGGTCGCCACCCACAGGTCACCGCCGCGATCCAGCAAAAGCGCCCGGATGCTGCCGTATGCCAGACCGTTATCGGTATTGAAATTCTGAAACGCGCCTTGATGGAAGCGACTCAAGCCGCTGTCCGTGCCGATCCAGACGCCGCCTTCCCGATCTTCGCAGAAGGCGCGGATGAAATCATTGACGACGCCTTGTTTCATCGTGTACCTGACGATTCCGGCCGCGTCAATTCGCGCGATACCCTGCCCGTCGGCGCCGAGCCACAGCGCCCCATGGCTGTCGCGGAACACATTGCGCACCGACATCCAGCTCAGGCTTGCGGGAAGTTGGACTGGCGCGAGCGTCTGTCGCGCGACTCGGAATAGTTTGCCGTTCAAGGCCGTCACAAAGAGGTCGCCGTGAGGGTCCTGGTAGATCGTATTGATGCTCAGCGGAGCGCCGTCCGCCGTGGTGATCGTGCTGGCGGCGCTTAGACTCAAACGGAGCAGGCCACCCTGGGCGCCGACCCAGACGTTGTCTTCGTTATCTTCGAAAAGAGCGAGAACATTGTTGTGTGGTAGCGAAGATGGCGCCGAGAACCTGATGATCCGGCCCGATTGAAAACGCATCAACCCCTGACCGTAGGCGCCGATCCACAACTCCCCCCTGCGGCTTTCGAGCAGCACGCTGATGTTGGCGCCGTTTAGTATCTTCGGCGTCATAAATGGATCGCCGTTGACGCCATGGCCGAGTCTGCGGAGACCGGAAATGGTCCCAATCCAGAGCGCCCCGTCGGCTGTTTGGCGGATTGTCCGAATGCTGTTGTCGGCCAGGCTCTCATTTGAAGTGTAGTAAGTCGCCTCCTTCCCGCGCAAAATCAGCAGTCCCCGACCTCCTACCAGCAGGCGTCCCGCGCGGTCCTCGCAAATGGCATGTGCGCTGATCTTTTGCGCGCCGTCACGGCCGTCGACGCGGATCAGCGATTCATTTTGCATGCGGAAGAGACCGGAGTCGGTCCCGACCCAGAGTTTGCCGTTCCTGTCTTCGTAGATTACACGGACGAAGCCGTTGGTGAGTCCTTCGGCGGCGCCGAATGCGCGGAAGCGCCCCTCTTTGTACCGGACAAGGCCGCCGCCCTCCGTGCCCGCCCACAGCGTCCCGTCCTTCGTGGCCAGCAGCGAATAGACGCTGTCATCGAGAAAAGCAGGCGTGTTCTCGCGGTTGAATACCACGAACGACACGCCGTCGAAGCGCGCCAGCCCGCCGCTCGTGCCTATCCACAGGTAACCGTCCTGAGTCTGCGCCAGGGATTGCGCGAAGTCTTCGGGCAGGCCGTCCGCGCTGCGCCACACGCGGCGACTGTAGGCGAGGGCGTCCGGCGGCGCCGTCTCGGACGCGGCCGAATCGACGCAGCCAAGCAAGACGATGATTGTAAGAAGTCCGCATCGTCGCATAGTCCGTACCGTGCGTTTATGGTCTTTGAAAAAATAACGCGCCAAGGAGCCGCTAACTTTGTGGCGCGAGTTGTTTACTCGC
>DATEMG010000728.1:0-5560 GCA_035275805.1 Blastocatellia bacterium | reverse complement strand
CAGAGGCGAAAGGCCGAGCGTCATATATTCGCTCCCCCCATCGGCCATCGCGCGGACGGCGGCGTCAATCATCAACTCCGCCGTCCCGTTCGGCGCGCCGTGGCCGCGAATTATTTGCTCGATCAACCAGCCGTTGCGTCGCGGGACCGGCGATGCTACTAGAAAGCCCAAGACTCGTCCCCTCAATTCGGCCACGAAGACGCGGCGGTCAGCCAATCTCTCCAGGGTTTGCGGTTCGACCAGGAAATGCATCGGAGGCAGCCCACGCGTCGCCAGCCACTCTTGAAGACAAGATTGTAAGGCCGGGCGCAATGCGGATTGCGACGAGGGCCATTCGCTCACCGACACCGATTTGTTGCGCGCGCGGTTGAACTGCGCCCTGAGTGAGGCGCGGCTCGAAACTATCTTCAGCCAATTCGGCGGGCGCCAGGTCGGCTGGGCGCCCAGCAAGACCATAGAGTGTGTAGCCGCGCCGCGATAGAGCGCTTCTAGCCGCGCCTCAGCGCCGAAATAGCAGACGCGCTTCCCGTCGCGCCAGGCCGCCTGCTCGAACTCCGTCGCGACTTCCGCCAATCGCTCGCCCGCGCAGACCGGCGCGCCCGCCACTACCAACGTGTTGCGCGCGCGGACAAATCCGACGACCGCCTCGCAGGTTGGAGAGAACCAAAGCTCCATACCGGGATTGATGATCTGGTAAGAGGTGGCGTTCCAACCATAGCGCAGAACCAGTTCGCGGGCCCGCTGGAGTCGTTCGGAGTTAAAGCCGATTTCATGCCGCATCGCAGCCATATCAATAATATAACTGATCGCGCGACTTTTGCGGGTTAGCTGCCGAGGCGCTGCTGCCGAAGTTCGGGAATTGATGGAAGAGAACGATGAGTTTGTTCAGTGAGCGACCACGGCGAATGAAGCGCCACCCCTGATTCATCGCGCAGGGCAGCCTCCTGGAGGAAGTTCATCTTGTTGGCTCCCAAATGTACTTGCCCGATTTGTCAATGTAGCCAATTCTTTTATCTTTGAATTCAACTCTTGCAAGCCCATTATTAAAGTCGCCCACCCGATCAATTAATGCGTCTACCTTCAATATCTCTTTTCCTGTTTTATCAATGTACGCCCATCTATTTCCGACGTGTACAATCCCCGTTCGCTCCGGATCTACGTATTGATGAACGGCTTCGAGCACAACCGGCGCTAAACCGTTGATAAAATCCCAGGCATTATCAAACTGAAGATCGATGACAATCTTGCCTTGCCGGTTAATGTAGCCCCACTTCCCTCCAAGTTCTACCGCGGCTAACCCTTCTGAAAACCCCAGGGCACGATTGAATTGCGGACTGATGATTATGTCGCCAGCTTTATCTATGTACCCCCACTTGGAACCGATCTCCGCGGCCGCCAGCCCTTCGGAAAATGGACCCGCATCATCGAACGCAGGTTTTATTGCAATTTCTCCGGCTCTATTGATGTAAAACCATTTATCACCGATCACTACGGGAAGCAATTCTTCAGACCAGCTTCGTGTCATCGAGTACAACGGCTTAATGATAATACGACCAGTGGTATCGATGTAGCCATACTTGCCACTGATTGATATCATCGCCAGCCCTTCATCTCCAAACCCGCTGAATCCTCTCCACTCAAACTGAGGCCTGATAACAAACTTCCCGATCTTATTGATAAATCCGACTCTGCCATTAATCACTACGCCCGCCATCCCTTTAGAAAACTCCGACGCTACATCAAACATAGGTCTAATGATTATTTTTCCCGTCTTGTCGATATAACCGCTCTTTCTTCCTAATCGAATTGCAGCAAGGCCCTCGGCAAAATCTTCAGCATTATCGAATTGTGGTTTGATAACGAGGTTACCTGCCTTGTCGATATAGCCCCATTTGCCATTCTGTCTCACGAGATACAACCCGCTTGTATTGTTTTGTCCGTAAGAGGTGAGTAAGAGCGCCGAGAAGGTAAGATATACCAAAGGCAGCGCAGTTATTTTCACTTTCATAATGCATTTCCTCAGATATATTACGGTTGAGGCGGGCGACGCGCGTCCCCGCCTCAACATTTAATCCGGCTAGGGTCTATGGCTGGCCTGCGGCGCGTTTTACCCACACCGCCGGCGCGTTCTGATCGCGCACGAGCTTGTTGAACGCTGGCACGTCCGTGGCCAGCGCCTGTCTCAATTTCTCTAACTGCGCGTTGATGCGGCCAGTGATGTCTTCATAGACCGCGACCTGTTGTTCGGTCGGCTGCGCGTCGGCGCCGGCTATCGCGCCAGCCAACGCGGCCAACTTGTTGTTCAGCCTGATCGGGAAATTTAGCGGGTCCTGGTTGCTCCGGTTCTTGGTCTGGTACAGCTCTTCTTCTATCGCGGTCAGCTTGTCGCCCAGCGCCTTGGCCGCGTCGATGATCGGTTTCGCGTTGGGCTGGTCTTTAACGCGCGCGGCGTAATCTTGCGCCTGTTTGCGAACGTCGCGGATGGCGATGATCGCTTCGCTGGTCTCCGAGAACTTGTCGCGGATCTTCGTCAGCAGGTCGAATTGCTTCTGGAATTCTTCCTGTGTGGTCGAGACGCGCGGGTCTTTCCTGACCTCGAACGATTCGGTCAGCGTTTTGCCGTCGACCGTCAGTTTGACTTGATACGAGCCGGGCGCGGCCTGCGGCCCCGATGTATTGCCAGACCAGAGGATCATCCCGGGGAATCGCGCGGCGTCAGGGTAGCGCAAATCCCACACGAAGCGGTTCAAGCCTTTTTCGACGAGCGCGCGAGCCGGGCCACGGGAACGCCTGGGGCCATCTTCATCGTCCCCGCCTCCTGGCGACTCGGCTGCGGCGGCCTCCGGCGCTTTACTGGAAAATTTCTTCACCAATTTGCCGCCTGCTTCGAGGATCTCGATTGTCACTTCGCCCTTGGCTTTATCTTTCAAGTAATACCAGATCGAAGCGCCGGCGGGCGGGTTCTCTCCGATCGCCGCGCCTGACGGGATGCGGAAACTGCCGCCCGCCATTCTGTAAGCCTCTTCCGGCTTAAAGAGATGAGAGTCGGCCTGAGCGATTGTGTCCTTCCACTGATGCAACAGGTGCAGATCGTCGATGGCCCAGAATGACCGGCCCTGCGTAGCGACCACCAGGTCTCTGTCGCGTTTGTGTATGGCGATGTCGGTGATCGGGACGACGGGGAGGTTCAGTTGCAATGACTGCCAGTTCTCGCCGTCATTGAACGAAACATAAATTCCTGTTTCGGTCCCTGCATAAAGCAATCCGCGCCGGTTCGGGTCTTCGCGGATCACGCGCGTGAAGGCGTCGTCGGGAATGCCGCTCACGATCTTTTTCCAGGTCTTGCCGTAATCACTGGTCTTATAGAGATACGGGCGGAAGTCGTCGGACTTGTACATCGTCGCGGCGAAATAGGCGGTCGCGGCGTCGTGCGGCGAAGCCTCGATGGAATTGATCTGAATCCATTCGGGCAAGCCAGGGATATTTTTAGTGACGTTCTCCCACTTAGGCTTCTCGGCGCCGCCGTCGCGCGTGACGTGGACGAGGCCGTCGTCGCTGCCCGCCCATATGACGCCTTTCTGAACGGGCGATTCGGCCGCCGTGAAGATCGTGCAGTAATACTCGACGCTGGTGTTGTCCTTGGTGATCGGGCCGCCGGAAGGGCCGAGCTTGGTTTTATCGTTGCGCGTCAGGTCGGGACTGATGATCTGCCAGCTCTGGCCCTCATTCATGGTTTTGAAGATCAGGTTGCCCGCCGTGTAAAGCGTGTTCGGATCGTGCGGCGAGAAGAGGATGGGGAAGTTCCACTGGAAGCGGTACTTCATGCCCTCCGCGCCCCAACCCATCGGGTTCTCGGGCCAAACGGTGACGTTGCGATTCTGTCCCGTGCGATGATCCAGTCGCGAGAGATAGCCGCCGTAGTTCCCGCCGAAGACGATGTTCGAATCTTTCGGATGTGGCTGCACCCAGCCGGATTCGCTGCCGGCGGTCTCTTCCCAATCTCTAACGGTGATGCCCGGACCGGTCGTGCGGCCGGCGATCTTGACCGTCGAATTGTCCTGCTGCGCGCCGTAGACGTGATAGGGGAAATCGTTGTCGAGCGCGACGCGGTAGAACTGCGCTGTCGCCTGGTCCTGCTCGGACCAGATCTTGCCGCCGTTGAACGAGACGTTCGCGCCGCCGTCGTTGGCGTTGATCATCCGGTTCGGGTCGTCCGGCGCTATCCAAAGGTCGTGGTGATCGCCGTGCGGCGCCTGGATCGTCGTGTACGTGCGCCCGCCGTCAATCGATTTGTAGAAGCCGGTGTTAAGCACGTAGACAGTGTCGGCGCTCTTCGGGTCGGCGTAGATGTGCGTGTAATACCACGCGCGCTGGCGCAGGTTGCGGTTGTCGTTGACCTTCGTCCAACTCTTGCCGCCGTTGTCAGAACGGAAGACGCCACCGTCTTCAGCCTCGATGATCGCCCACACGCGCTCCGGATTGGCCGGCGAAACGGCCACGCCGATCCTGCCGAGCAGGGGGCCTTTCGGCCCGCCGGGATTGCGCGAAATCTCCGTCCACGTGTCCCCGCCGTCCGTAGATTTGTGGAGGCCGCTATCGGGTCCTCCACTTTCGAGGCTGTAAGGCGTGCGCTTCGCTTCCCAGAGCGAGGCGTAAAGCACGTTCGGATTCGACGGGTCCAGGCTCAAATCCACCGCGCCTGCTTTATTCGATTTGAATAGCACGCGATCCCAATTCTTCCCGCCGTCCTTCGATCTGAAGACGCCGCGCTGGTCGTTCGGCCCTGCCGCGTGTCCGAGCGCCGCGACGTAGACGAGGTCGGGATTTTTCGGATGAATGCGGATGCGCCCGATGATGCGCGAATCTTCGAGTCCCACACGCCTCCACGTCTTGCCCGCGTCCGCCGATTTGTACACGCCGTCGCCGTGCGAGAAGTTGCCGCGAATGCAAGATTCGCCCATCCCGACGTAAACGACGTTCGGATCGGACTCGCTGACTTCTATCGCCCCCACCGTTCCTGTGCCGAACGGCTGACCGTCGGAGACCGGCTCCCACGTGACGCCGGCGTCCGTCGTCTTAAAGACGCCGCCGCCCGTGCCGCCGAAGTAATAGACCATCGGCTGCGACGCCACGCCCGCGACGGCCACCGAGCGCCCGCCGCGAAACGGGCCTATGTTGCGCCATCGCAGCCCGCTCAGAGGGTTCGATTGAGAAGCCTGCCGCGCATGCGACGAATTGGAGTCTGTGACGAGCGCTGCGCCGAAAGCCAGCAGCGCGAGAAACGCGACCAATGCCGCGTGACAGGAGAAGCGTATGTGTGTCTTCATGGTTTGCGCCTCGCTTTGGGATGGTCCACGCGCGCGCGAAGAAAAACCGAAGGACGCTCTTCGTGAATCTTCGCATGACTTCGTGGATTTGGTTTTCAGGGTCGCTACGGACGGGCGAATAATACGTCAATCTCGCTCAATTCGGAATCGGTCGCGTGTTTCAGACCGTTGTAGACGCATTAGCCTTCGCGCTCTTCTGGCGCTAACGGATTTTGTAGCGCGCCTCCCGAAGA
>DATEMG010000727.1:0-19509 GCA_035275805.1 Blastocatellia bacterium | reverse complement strand
ATACTGCTGGCAAACTCACTAATTCCTGAGCGCCGGAGGCGCGGAATATTTATAGAACGCGTTATGCGATAGATCTCCCAGCTCCGTAGGAGCGACATACGCCGGATGTCGCTCCTACGGAGCTGGGAAGAATTGCCAGCTAAGTTCTATAAACATTGCGCTCCTACGGAGCTAAGAGCCGAGAGGCTCACTTTCTGAGTTTGCCAGCAGTATCAGGTCTGCCCCCACCCCGATTTGCACACCGTTCTAAAGCCGGGCTAAGTTCACTTCATTGTGAGACGACGCTGACGGCTTCAACCGCATCCACCCCAAAGCTCGCGAGCAATTTGCCGCGCAACCGCACAAAGCGATACGGCGTGGGGGCCGACGAATAGCTGACAACTGCGATATGGGTTCCGGCGCTGACGTCGACCAGATTCAACGAGCCGGATCTGATCACACGGCCGGCGGCGTCCAAGAAATCTACGGTTGTCCCCAGTTGGGCGGACAGACCCCTGTAGTGGACTTTCAGATTGCCGGTCCCTTCCTCGCCTGCGCCCATATCGAGCGTCAGTGATCCTAAGCTCAATGCGCTAGTGATTGTCGCCGCATTCCCATTGGGCGCGCCGACAGCGTTACCCGGATTGGTCGTGAGCACGGAGCTGGAGACGGCGTCAGCATACCGATCGACAGGCGGAGGCGTCGGCGTCGGCGTCGGCGTAGGCGTCGGCGTCGGCGTCGGCGTAGGCGTCGGGTTTGCCGCTGTCACGAAGACATAGGTCGAGCCTGCGTCGAAACCGGCGGCGGTATCTTCAAAAAACGAGCCGACTACAGCCGTATTGCCGCTGATCGCCACCGCAGTGCCGAAGCTGTCGCCCGCTGCCGCATTGCCGGCCGCGAGCTTCTGTACCTGGGTCCAGGTCGTCCCGCTCCTATCGAAGACATAGGCCGAACCTGCGTCGGCGCCGGCTGCGGTGTCGTCAAAAGGCGCGCCGACCACGAGAGTATTGCCGCTAATCGCCACTCGGGAGCCGAAAATGTCGCCCGCCGACGCATCGCTGGCCGTGAGCGTCGCCTCGCGCGTCCAGTTCCCCACGGCGAGTCGACCGAACACCGTGACCTCGCCCGCATCGGCGCCCGCGGAGGTGTCGGCGGCCTGAGCGCCAACCACTGCCGTATTACCGCTGATCGCCACCGAATTCAGGCCGAAGAAACCATTCTCCTCGGGAGTGGCGGGGAGGAGCTTCGTCTCCTGGGTCCAGCTGTTCGTCCCGTTGCGCGCGAATACATATGCTGCGCCCGCATCGACGCCGGCGCCAGGGTTATCGGCAAACGGAGAGGAGATCAGGACCAGATCGCCGTCTACCGCCACCCCCGAGCCGAATTGATCGCCGGAGGCCGCGTCGCTGGCGGTGAGTACCACGTCGGTCCAAGTCCCCGCGTTCTTCACAAGGACATAGACCGCGCCTGCGTCGCTTCCCCCCGTGATGAGGTCGGTGAATGGGGCGCCGAACACGACCGTATTGCCATCGACCGCAACCGACTGGCCGACTTGGTCAAGGCTGGGGGTGGAGTGGGTGAAGAGCTCCTGATTCCAGCTCGTCCCGCTTCGAACATAGATGTAGACCTGGCCTGCGCCACCAAATGCGGACGGAGCTCCGACCGCGAGCATATCGCCGCTTACTCCTACTGCGGCGCCGTAGAGGTCGCCCGCCACCGCCTGGCTGCCAGTGAGCTTCGCCTGCTGGCTCCAACTCGTCCCGCTCCGCACGAAGACATAGGCCGAGCCTGCGTCGATTCCAGCCCCGGTATCGTCATTTGGAGCGCCGATCACGGCCGTGTCGCCGTCAATCGATACTGAAGCGCCGAAGACGTCTGACGCCGCCGCGTCGCCGGCAGTCAACCTTGCTTGCTGCGCCAACGTCGGGTCAATAGTCAACGGATAGACCGCCGCCTCGTCCGACACTTCCAGCTTCAACTGATCTCCGGCGAGCCTCATCCGCGCGGGCAAGTCTCTCCCGGTCGCGTCAACGGCGAGCAGCTTGTCATAGCGCAGACCCGCTCCCGCGCCTCTTCCGTTGAGCAGGATCGCCTGACCTTCATCGGCCAACCGAGCATTCAAATCTCCGCTCAGCTTCAGCCACAGGGTCAATTTCTCTCCGTCCCTCCTATTTCCCGGAGCTTGCGGGATCGTGAAGCCCTGCTCCAACCCGCCGGCCCGGTTGACATACCACTCGATCAGCCTGGCGCCGTCGCGCGACTGCCGCTCATATTCTATCCGGTCGCCGGTGGTTTTGAGTCCGGCGGCGCCCACAACCTTCTTCCTGGCGCCGTAGCCGTATGCGGTCAACTCCATCTCCATCCGCCATCCGCGCCCCTTCTTGCCAGCTCCCTTCACCTCCACGCCATCCGGCTTGAAAGCAATTCGGTAGTTCTGTTTCGGGTTGGCCGCTTCGTAGCCGCCTGATTTACGGTCCACGACGCCATAGCGAGCCGCAGTCACGGCGGCGGAAAGCGAATTGTAGAGTCCTGCTTGTTCGAGATGTTCGATCGCCGGCTTCCCGCTCATCGCGGGCAACTGAGTGGCGACTTTCTTCTGCTCATCGGCGTTTGCGCCACGATGGACCGTTAGCCTCAGGCGATAGCCGATCAGGGCCAGCGCCGTGAGGGTGAGGACCAGGAAACACAAGATACTAATCTGTCGGTTTTTCATTTTCATAAGTAACCTTCGTTGTATTGATTGTTCGACGCCGCTTGCGTACCACCTTGGCGACGGAATCGACTAACAATTTGAGTGATGGTTGTGTTCACGAGCGGCGTTGATCATCGTTTCGGACTCCCGGAGGCGGCGGACAGAAAAATAACAGCCGGGAAAATAAGAGATGCTATTTTTCCGTCGACTCCTCTGAGCGGCCGAAATGACGATCAAATCCCCATGAGCAATGAATTCGCTAGTATCAGTGGGGGTGATATATATGAGTGGGGTTCCCGAATACCGGCTAGATTGGAATTGGCGCTTAGATTTTTACCTCTTGACGGCCTCTTGAATGAAAGGACACTTTGGATAGACGGCGCGCGAGTTTGCGCAACGCCTGGCCGACGGACAGCTCGTTACGTCTGATCATTCCCAAAATGTAAATAGCTTTGTTGAAACCGTTGTAAACCTGACAGGAAAACCTGGCGCCGGGAATCAAAGTAATTAACCATTGAAGGTAACGCGCTCGGCGCAGCCCGGGGTGATAGCGGCGCGCAGCTTTAAGGAGCTTCAAGGCGGTCGCCCGTTCACAGCGCTCGAGGGCGAGTCGCGCGATGTCCAACTGCTTGAACCCGAACAGGGCCGAGATCTCCGGATCTTCGCGGCGATCCCCCCAATAGCGCTCCTGGCAGCGCAGCACATCCTGCAAATAAATCAGCGCCGTCTTGCCCGTCGCGATATGGCTTTCGGAAAGCAGTCCGCCGTCTTCAGCGAATTCGTGCTTGACGCATGCCGGAATCGAAATGTAGTTGGCCTGGAATCGCCGGCAAAGCTCGACAGTGAAAGCGTAATCCGAGTCGCAGCCGTAGTCGGTATCGAAAAGGCCTACCGCCTCACAGGCCTCGCGTCTGACCACCGTCGGCTGCAGACACATCAGAAATCCCCAGCGCATATTCTCAAAGATGTAGCCGGAATAGTGAAACACGTTTTGGTAAGGCGTGCGCTCGACGATCGCCCGGCCCCATTCGCCGATCGGCTGGCGCGATTGATAAACGCGCAGATAGTCATCCCGCTCCCCGGGAGGCAGGTCGAGGAGTCGCGAGCCGACTTTGCGCGCCATACTGGGATAATATTCCTCGACCTCCACGCGGTAATGGTTAACGACGCGCCCCCGGCCAAAGTCTTCCCAAAGCTCATTCGTGACGAACTGCTCTTCGGGAAACGCGGTCAGAAAGCTGGCGCAGAGTTCCAGATGATGAGGCAGCCATTCGTCATCCGAATCGAGAAAGGCGATATAAGAGCCGGCGCTGGCGCGCAGCCCGGCGTTGCGCGCTCCCACCGCTCCCTGATTTTCCTGCCGTAAGATTTTCAGTCGCGGGTCGCACCCTTCGATCAGCGCCACGGTGTTGTCTGTAGACCCGTCATCCACGACGATCAATTCCCAATCGGTGAACGACTGCGCCTGAACGCTCCGGATCGAGCGCTGGATTGTGTCGGCGCGATTGAATGTGGGCATGATTACGGAAACCATCGGCATAATCTTTTATCCTTTCTGTCCCCCCGACCTTTCGGAACCGGCGGGACTGTGACCGCCCAGCAATCTTTTGATCCCGCTCTGCGTGCGGAAGGCATAAAACTTGGCTAAATCCCGAATGGCCGAAGCGCCCGGCGGCCTCGGGTTCAGCCCTCTTCTACGGAGGTCCGCATTGGCGCAATAGACGATCCGCCGGCGCTCGGACGCGGGAGTGCGAAAAGTGACGCTGAAGGAGACGGAAACCTCGTCGCCATTACGCACCCAGTGAGGCGCCGCCACCGGAAAGTGCAATCCTGTCCCAGGCGTCAACTCGAAGATGGAGGCCTTTTGCTGATACTCCTCTTTGAACGCTATCTGCCTTTCGACGTCAGAAAAATATTTCTCGAGAGTGATCTCTGATAGAACCGATCGGTCTTTGCCGCCCCAGATGCTGATCTGCTTTTCACCGCGAATCTGAAGCAGAAAGTTATATTCCGGGTCCATGTGGAAGGGTGTGATGGAGCCTGGAGATGAGATGAATATGAACCCCTCCCTCCGAAACATTCCCGGATCAATAGGGTTGGAAAAAAGCTGAACTTCATCCAGACAGCGATCCAGCAACTGTCGGTATTCCGGATCGAGTTCGACGTTATTTATTACCATCCACGAGCGGCATTCCTCGATCTGCTGGATCGTATCCCGGACCGATAGTCCCGTGCGCGGTCCCTCGTATAAACCAGTGGCTACCGAGACGTCAGCCCCGTTGTATTTGATCTTCTCCTCGGGCAAGCGATTTGCAAGCTCGATCAAACGCTGGAGAGAAAATAAAGGGTGGTCGGCCAGACGATGCCTGATGAGAAACGGGGCGCGGTTGAAACCTGCGCGAAACGTCTCGCCGTCAATATCCAAAAGCCTGGGCAGTCCGGGCATTGGCCCCTTATCCAGGGTAAGAAGATCAGGATTGGCAATCTTCAAGTTTTTTCCTTTGTACATCTCTATCACCGTCAATCTCCATAAAGCGGATGGATCATCGGCCCACAAGGTCTCGGCGGAAAATCCGCCGGTTGCCCCACTTCAACAAAGGGATCGCCGCGACTACCAGGTCCCCCTGACGCTTACCTGTGCTGATCACCAGGGATTGAATCGCGCGGCGGTCGGTCCACAGTTGATTGATCATAAAACGATCGGGGTTGGCGCAAGAGTCCATCCATCTGATTCGGCTGATTTGCGGCCGCTCGTGCAGCAGACGGATGTTCTCCAATTCCAGGAGCACGCCTGGCGAGTAGCGCGCATACTCTTCGTCGAATGCAATCTTGAAGGCGAACGATCCGTCCCCGGAGAGAAAGTTGACCTTGTATGCGATCGGACGACCGTTAAAACGTAGCGCGAGCATCATCAACTTGCCCCGACGAAAAGCCTCCCTGGCGATCTCCACAAAGTACTTACGATCGGTCTCGCTGGAATCGAGCGCGCGGCCCCCTTTGCCTTTCCAACTGTTCGCCTCGAATTCCAGAAACTCCTCGATCCAGGCGTCGACGTCGTCGCCCCCGACACATGGATCGAGCGTCGCGTATTCGAGCCGGCCTGTCTCCGCAAGGCGCTTCTCCAGCCGCCTAAACTCTTTTCGTCGGAAGCGCCCCAGCGCGGACCGGACATAGTCCTCAGCGTCAGCGGCGGGACGAAATAGCGCGCGCGTGAAAGCCTCCGTGACGTAGGTGAATTTCAGATGCTGGTTCAGGTAATCCAACAGGAGATGATGGAATGGCCCCTCGCCGGTTACGAAGCCAAACTCCATCAGCGAGCAGTCGTGGTCCCCCGCGCCCAGCCAGTCAAAAAATGCGGCGAGCGCCTCACGTCCGTATCCGGCCCTGAGGAGCGGCGCGCATAGATAAATCATCTCCTGCTTCCTCCACAGGCAGAGCGTCTTGAGAGGCAGCCTATTGGAGATGCCGTCGAAATGATTTTTGATTTCGAGCGGGAAGAAGCCGCATAGCAACGGCGGCCCGAGCGGGCGCGCCGGATCGGGAGTCTGAACGAGCGCGAACAATAAGCGCCCGGCGCCGCCGTAGGCCCGGAGCGCGGGCATCAGCATCCACGGCTCGTAAAATACATTCGGCTCGATGGCGGCGGCCGCCAACTCTTCCCAGGCGGCGATGCGCTCTTCCAGAGCGGTCAAATCATCGACGATCACCACCGACATTTTTGAGCTATCGGTTGTGACATCGACTTCGGACCGGCGCGGTTCCGATTGCCCCCGCTGGGCCCGGTCTGGCGCTCCGATGACTTCCCTCCTGGTTAGCGGTCCCTTGGTCGAGTCGTCTCTCTTCGCCTGGCTGGTAAAGATCGTCTTCATTATTCCTCCTCCATTCGTCCGCCGGTTCTATCGCGGGAACGCGCCACGACGGAGCAGTTTGCGATTCAGCGATTTCAATAACGGAATCGCCGCAACCATCCAATCTCCCCAAGATTTCCCCGCGCCCACCACGACGTCCAGGATCGTCCGCCGCTCCTGCCAGAGCCGGTTGAACATGAAGTTGAATGAATCGTTGCACGAATCAACCCAATCTATCTGTGATCGGGAATGGAGCCGGCGGACGTTTTCGGTCTCCAGCAGCATGCCCGGCGAGTTCCGCGCATAGTTTTCGTCGAAGGCGATTCTGAAGGTGAACAAGCCGCGCCCGGCATGGAAGTCGCACTTAAACGCTATCGGGCGACCGTCGAGCCGCAGCGCCAACATCGACAACCGGCCTTGCCGGAACGCCTCCTTCGCGATCGACCTGAAATAATTTTGATCGGATTCATCCGAAGCGATTGCGCTGTTCTCCCGACCCTTCCAACCGCTGGCTTCCAGTCGTAGAAACTCTTCGATCCACACTTCGACGTCGTCATCCGGAGTGAGCGCGTCATATTCGAGGCGCCCGATCTCCGACAACTGTCTTTCCTGGCGTCTGATCATCTTGCGATGCTTGGCGGACAGGGCGGCGCAAAGATAAGTGTCGGCGTCAATCGTGGGACGAAACATCGCCCGCAGGAAATACATTGATATGTAATGCAGTTTTATGTGGCGCTCGAAGTACTCCATCAGGAGGCCATTGAACAGCCCATCGCCGGCGATGAATCTGAACTCCATGAGTGAGCAATCGTGACTGCCCGCATTCAGCCAATCGAAGAACGCGGCGATCACCTGCTGGCCATACCCTTCCCGGACCAGCGGAGTGCATAAATAGCAATACT
This sequence comes from Blastocatellia bacterium, assembly GCA_035275805.1. Lineage (GTDB taxonomy): Bacteria > Acidobacteriota > Blastocatellia > RBC074 > RBC074 > JAJVID01. The sequence continues at coordinate 12,088 of DATEMG010000727.1, read as the reverse complement.
TGTGCTTCCAAAGTCGAAGGGTTTTGAAAGGTAGTTTTCGGCTCAGCCCTTGATAATGGTTTTGCTGTTCCAGCGGGAAGAATCCGCACAGAAGAGGCGCCCCGTCATTGCGGGCCGATTCGTTGGCCAGGACGAGCGCGAATTGTAGGCGCAGGCCCGCCCCAAAACTCCGAATGGCGCGCATCAGCATCCACGGCTCGTAAAATGCGTTAGGCTCGATCGCGTTGGCGGCCAGATCCTCCCACGCGGGGACATACTTCTCCAGGACGGAAAAATCATCGATCACCACCACCGACATCCCAGCCCCACGGACTGTGACGTCGCCGGCGGACGGGCGCGACACGTCCGGTAGCGGCGGCGCTGGAGCGTCAATAACGGATACTCCGCTTAGCTTTTCATTTGCCATTCGAACTTCCTCCATGTCTACTTCGGGACGCGCCGTTTAGACTGTCGAACAATTCCGCTAGACGGCCAGCTAGTTTGCGCCGGTCGAACCTGGCTACGATCTCCGGATCTGCGATGGGCCCGCGTTCCCCGGTTTTCCATTGCTGATAACGCTCCCGGACGGCGCAGAGTACGCCAGCGTTGTCCTTCGGATCGACGACCCAGCCGGCGCCAGTCCTTTGCAGAAAATTGGCTAACGCCCCCTCCGACGTGAGAGCCAGAATGGGACGCCCCGCGCGCAAATATTCATAGGTCTTGCCCGGAATCTGGATGACAAACCTCTCAGCCAGCAACAAGAGCAAATCGGCCTGCCTTATGCGGCGGATCGTTTCCTGGCGACTGCGCGGGCCAAGAATGTTGACGCATTCACTAAGCCCGAAATTGACAGCCATCTCCCGCACGGAGCGCCCTTCGCTGGTTTCACACCAACCGACTAGATCGACCCGGACCTGTTTGCGCTCGATCTCGCCAGAGTCAATCAATGTCCTCAAGGCGCGGAATAACGGCTGTGGGTCGCGCTCGATGTAGAATTTCCCGGTGTAAGTGATCAGAAACTTTCCTTCGATTTCTTGTTCGCGCCGTGTCTCGGCCGGCGACACTTCCCACTCTCCGTTGTCGTAGCCATTCGGCACGGTGAAGAACTTGTCCGCGGGGAGGCGCGGATTCGTTCGCCGGAACGCGTCGGTATGCTCTTCCGTCACGCTCACAACCGCCGTGGCGCGTGTGACGACAATACGCTCCAACCACTTATTCAACCGGGTCGCCAAGGAACGGGTCGGCGCTTGCCAGTTGCCGGTAATCCAGGGGTCCCGAAAGTGAGCAGTCCAGGGCAGACCAGTCAAATACGACAACGCGAGTCCGACCAGGTGATTTGTCCAGAATGGGCCGGAGGAGAAAATTTGTTCCACCTTCGACTCTCGCGCCGCTTTCAGTCCCGCCACGATGGCCGGCAAAATCCATCCCGTATATATGTCGGGAATGCTAAGGGCCAACAGAATCAAGCGCCGCAACTTTCCTTCGGCGCCGGGCGGCTTACTCTCTTCTCCGGCCGTCTCGATGGCGCCCATTCCGCCGGCGTCCTGCGGTTTGCGCCTGAGGGCTGATTTGATCCAGCGGTAGAAACCAAGCGGGTGCGGCAGAAGGCGCGTTCTGACAATCGCGTCAGCCAACTCCAGTTCGGTTATTTCGCCATCGCTCCCGCGGTAACGCTCTTCGATGTACTTTTCTTGCGCCGTCAGCACCACCGGAGACCAGCCGTACAGAGGCAAGTAGCGCGCAATCTGCGCGCAAGAGCGGGCCCCCATCTCCAAACTTGGAGCGAACTGATAAGCGATAAAAAGCAAGCGCCGGGACGTTTGGATCGGCGCCGCAGCGCCGGCCAACCTGACAGATGACGCGCTCAGTTCGATCGAATTTCGCAATGATTCAATCTGGCGATATGTATCGAAAACCATTCAACGCCTCGCTATCGAACAAGAAGGTGGGAGTGGGGAGTGGGGAGTGGGGAGTGGGGAATAGGGATAAAGAAATTATTTCTCCTGCTCCCCATTCCAGGTTCCCCACTCCCCATTCCCCACTCCCCACTCCCTATTCACCGCTCCCTATTTTTTTGTCCCCTCGGGGTTCAGCGCGCTAAAGTCGCACCCAACGTCTTTGCCGTCAGTACCCGCGTTTTTATAAGGGCTGTTCCGCGCCAGACGGTAATCTCCTCCGGCCAGATCGACGAAGCCCGCCAGATTAAGAAGTAGAGGCAGAAAGTTATTCGCCGGGTAGCGGATCTCCGGCGGAACTCCCACGATGACGTTTTTCTTGAATTCGTATCCGGGGAAGTAATATCCAAGCGAGTCCAGGCCCGGGCTGTGATCGCTGCCGATTACGCCGTAAGCATTGTTCCGCGCGATGTTATTGCGAAAGACGAATCCCCGGCTCGGCGTCCCGTCGCCGAAAATGAGCGAGCCGCTTTGAAAGATCGTGTTGTGATCGATAGTGACGTTGACGGGGCCTCCGACGAGTTGTGCGAACCTGCCGTCGGCCGGCCCGTAGGCGACGCTGCCCCATTTTTCGCCGTCAATGTCGTCGATCAGGTTGTTCTTGATCAGGATTCGCTGCGAAGGCTGGCTCGGCGCGCTACCGTCCGGCCCCGCTATGTTGAAGCCGCCCCCCGAATGACGCAGGATGTTGTTGGTGAAAGTCACGTCCTGAACCGTGGCCCACGGCGCCACGCCGTCTTCGCCACGCGGCGTGAAGAGGATGGCGAGGCCGGCCTGCGCGTCCGCCCAGTTGTTTTCAAAGACGTTCTGATCTATCAGCAACCGCTGGGCGTTTTTCAGTTCGAAAAGATTTTTGATCGACCAGGGCCTTCCGGCGTAAGTGGGATGACCCTTCTTCCACGAGAGCGGCTTATAGACATGGTTCAATCGGAACTCGACATCGGACGCGATCAGATTCTTGATCGTCGGCTTGGCCCCGCCGAACATAACGTTCTCCCCCGCGCCTTCCAGGTAGTTGTTGACGATTTTGAACGGCCCCGGTCCGTTCCATCCGCAAATCGCCTGCGTGTCGAATCCTTCGCCGTGGCAGTTCGAGATGTATGAATCGATCACCGCCGCGCGGGCGCAGTTGAGCATAACGCCGCGCTGAACTGCGCCGGCGTCATTGCCATGAATGTAGCAGCGGTCAATGATCAGATCGTGCGGCGTCTGAGCCAGCGAAGTCTGACCGGCGTCAAACGCGACCATGTTGTAAATGTTCTTGCCTTCAGCAACGCCGAATTCGACTCCGATGAACCGGTAATGATGGGCGCCCTCATCCGTATACACCACCGGGTCGGCATTCGGGCTAATCAATTTGGGCATGAGCGCGCTCTTGGCCGGGGTGACGCGCGTTCCGGGCGGCGGCAGATCAGCGTCCGCCGCCGAGGAGCGGATGACGATCCAATTCGAACCGCTCTTGTTGGGCAGTTGGAAATTGCCCCTGAAGGTCGCGCCCGCTTGAAGCATGATCACATCGCCGGGTTGCGCCTGGTCAATCGCCGCTTGAACGTCGCCGCCAGCCGCGACCTTGATGGTCTTGCCGGTCGGCGCGATGTAAGTCGTATCCAGAAAAACGCGCGGCGGTTCAGGATCGCCCGGAGCGAGCGTCGCCGGGCGAGGTTGATTCATTATGGATTCGACAATGCTGGCGTCGAACGGCGCGCCGCCAGGCCGTCGGTTGCGACCCTGCATGGCCTTCATGGCGCCGAAGAGACAAATCGCCGATATTATTACGAGCGACACTAACACGATTATTTTGTTCCGTTTCATTCACTACCTCTCTCATACGTTCGGGATCTTCACCATTGCCGGGCCTTCGTCAGATCATCCGCCTTACTGGCCGTAACAATAAAAAATCTGTTTTGCTCCGCCCTAACGTTCTCGAACCCCGCCTGTTTCATCGCTCTTATGACGCCCTTGACGGTCTGAAACGATTCGCAACGGCGATTGAAGGGAAAGCGAAACTGCCTGCCGGTGAGGTGAAAAAAGGCGCCGTTGGTCATCACGTAAAATTGATAAGCGAAATTTTTCAAGTTGCCCGCCTTGAGCGACTCGCCGGCGCGACGCAGTATCCAAGACATCGGATAAAGAGTGAGCCATACGCGCCCTCCCGGTTTGAGCGCGCGCGAGATCTCCCGCAAGGCTATCGGCACATGCATATGCGGCAATGTGACGCGCGAGATGACGACGTCGAACGAGCCGTCGGCGAACGGTAAATGTTCCCCGGAGGCGCGCACGAATGAAATGTGATCCGCAATCTTCCTGCCATACGCCAGCGCCTCTTCATTTACATCCACGCCACATGCGAAGGTTTTCGGCGTCAGATCGGTGGCGATCAGTGTCTGCCCGATTCCACACCCGAGATCGAGAATGCTCTCGAATGTTTCCGGCAACTCCGGCAGTATGCGGCGCGCGTCATCCGCATTGCGGGCGATTTCCAATTCTCCGAGGTGGTATGCGATTTCGCTCATATCTATTCCAGGCTGGCTCACAAATCAGCTAATCAGTCTGGTCCTTGGCGCAACCCAGAAGACGGCCAGAAAGCGCCTCCGGCCGTATTGGCGCCGGGCTCCAGCGGCGACTCCGGCGCCTGGTTGTCGGGCGACAAGATTTCCATTTCTTCAGCGGCGTAAATCTGTCTGAGCGCCACCGCATATGCGGCGGTGTAATAGAGATACCAGAGGTACTGAATCGAGGCGAAAAGGCTGCAAACTATGTACGCTATGAAGGCCGCCTGTATGCTCACGCTCAACCAATACATCTCCCACGCGCTCTTCGATCGCCTGCCCCTGGTTTGACGTTCGATCCGGTGGAGCGAGCGCAATGGGGCGAAGATCAAGATCAAATAGGCGATCAGTCCCATCACGCCCAACTCGGCGGCGATCTCCAGGTAGGCGTTGTGAGCCGGCTTGTCGTGGATCGAGTAGATGTGGAAATTGCCCATGCCGACGCCGATGATGGGGCGGCTGATGGCTATCGAGGCGGCCCGCTCCATCAATTCGCGGCGCTGCTGGGCCGAGCCCGTCTTATCCTCTTCGGTGTTAAAAATCGACGTTATCCTGGCGCCGTAACCGCCCGGCATGACAGCAATCAGAGTTCCGCAGATCAGCACGGCCGCCAGTATGGTTTTCATGCGGCGGCCGCGCCCCAGCTTCCACAGTAGCACGACGCACAACGCAAGCAGCCCCAGAAATCCCCCGCGCGAGAGTGTGACCAGAATGCCGACGGTCAGGATCGCCGCGCAGACCAGAAAGAACAGACGCGCGAGTCCCTTGGAGATGACCGTGAGAGCGACGGCGAAGGGGAGCAAAAGATTGAGCGCCGTCGCCAGGTCGTTCGGATTTTCGAACATCCCTCCGACCAACCCTTCGATACGCAGCCCCCGCATGGTGAACTCGCCTTTGATATAACTCCTGATTGCGCCCAAGCCGAGCGCCGCGCCGCAGACCACGACCAGTTTCCACAATGAGAAGATTCGTTGGCGCGCGTCAATCAGATTGACCATCAGTATGAAGATGATTACCGTCTTGAGATATACCTCGGTGAGCACGGCCATGCTGTGCTGCGGCGAGACGGCGATTGGCATGAAGAGCAGTCCCAGAGCCGCGATGACCACGAGCATCGTCATCTCCAGCGTCCAGCCCGACAACCTCTCGCCGGCGGAGATCTTCGATCCGATGTAAATCAGCAGAGCGCTGATCGCCACAATCTTGACCAGCGGAAAATCGCCGAGGGCCGGTAACAGGTCGTTCGGGCGCGCATAGAGCATCAGGGTGAAGAGATAAACGCCCGCGAACGCCAGCCAGTGTTTGCCGCGCGGGGCTCCGGCGTCAGATGTGAGCGGAAGATCGATTTCGCCGCCCTGCTCAACGGCGTTCGGACTATTCGCTCGGCGGTTGAAAAGCGCTCCAGGACGGCGCTGAGAGTTGAGAACATCTCCCGATCGCGTCGATCGCCAGTTGAAAAGCGCTCCGGGCCGGGTTCGATCATTGAGATTGGATCGCATCTTCATATCTATCTGCTTTGGCGCCTTTGTGTTCTTCTTCGCGTTTTTCCAGCGGAATTTGCTGGCTGTACTGGTGTCAGCGTCCTTTTCCCATAGAGATGAATGAGAGAAAGCTTCCGAATCCGGCGAGGGACAGGATATAACTCATCTTCTTCTTGGTGTTGCCGTTCACGATCACGGTGTCGCCGGCCTGCAGACTGACGTTTTCCTCCGCCCCCGCCTTTCCTTCGAGAATGCGTTTGACATTGACCTTAAATGTTTGAGCGCGGCCGTCGCGCGTTTGGCGGAGCACAATCACGCCGGATTTGTCGCCCGAGTCGGCGACGCCGCCGGAAGCGGTGATGGCCTCCAGCACGTTCATCGGCCTATTCATGATCAGAATGCCGGGGTGTAGGACGTCGCCGAGCACGCCGATCTTGGCGCTGTTGGCTTCGAGCAACGACACGCTCACCTTCGGGTTGATCAGGAATTCGCTCATATCTTCGGTCAGCCGCTTGGTCAGTCGCGGGACGGTCATCCCGGCCACCTCCACGTCGCCGAGCAGTGGGTGATAGACGCTACCCGTAGGCGAGACCTTCACCCGCTCGATCGTGTAATCCGGCTGCGCGGTCACGCGAATCGCGATCTCGTCGGCGGGGCCGAGCCGGTATGTGTCGTAAAACTCCCGGTAGATGCCTTTGAAGAATTGATCATCTTCTGAAGTCTGTCCGGCGGATGACGCCGGAGTTTGCGCGAACACTTGCTGGCGTTGACTCGCGCACGTCGACACGATCAGCGCGACCGTCAGGCCAAAGCGTTCTATGTAATTCATCAATATTCTTTTGTTCATAATTCCTCCGAACAACTTCTTCGCTTCAGCGCGAGAAACGCCCGAAGAGCACAACGCGCGCTGTTTCGAGCAGGATGAGAGCGTCGAGCGTCGGCGATTGATTTTTTATGTAGTAAAGGTCGTACTGATGTTTTTCCCGCGCGTCCTCGAGCGAAGCGCCGTACGGGTAGCGGACCTGCGCCCATCCGGTCAGCCCCGGTTTGACCAGGTGACGCTCGGAGTAATAAGGAATTCGTTGTTCGAGCTGTTTGATGAAGACCGGGCGTTCGGGCCGCGGCCCGATCAGGCTCATCTCGCCGCGAACGATATTGAATAGTTGCGGCAGTTCATCAATCCGCCGTTTGCGAATCCACCGGCCTACGCGCGTCACCCGCGAATCGGCTTCGTTGGCCCAAACCGGGCCGTTCGCTTCGGCGTCCACGCGCATTGAACGGAACTTGATGATACGGAATGTCGTGTTATTAAGTCCGCCCCGCTCCTGCGTGTAGAAGACCGGGCCGCGTGAGTCGAGTTTGATCGCCAGCGCCGTGAGCAGCATCAGCGGCGACGTCAGCAGCCCGATGACGCTCGCCAGCGCCACGTCTATCAGGCGGCGCGCGCGCCTGTAGAGACGCGCCCAGCGCGAGGCGTCGGCGATAACCAATCGCCAGAGCCGCAGGGGCCCGGCGACGATCTTACCGGTCAGTTTTTCGTAAAAGGCGTCGGCCTCATCCAAAGCCACGCCGTCGCGAACTTTCAGTTTGAGCAGCAGGTCGAGCGGCAATCGGCTGCGCCGGTAGGGCTTTGCTATGACTATTTGTTCGGGGCGATGCCGGCTGACGACCGCTTCCAGGTCGGACATCACCCCGACCACGCTCGGATTGATCAGGCTTCGCCCGATCTGGGCCGGATCATCGCCGACGAACCCGATCACGTCGTACCCGGCTTCGCGGCGCATGAGTGTCTCTCGCGCAATAGTGACCGCGTCCTGCCCGACGCCCAGAATGAGCACGCGATGGGCCAATCGCGGGTGGCCGAGCAGGCGCCGGGCAAAGGATCGCCAGGCGCCCATAAACGGCAGCGTCGACAACATGCTGAGCGGAAAGACCTCGCGGCTCAGCTGGATCTGCGGCCAGATGTAAAACATTAGCGCGAGCGCCAGCCCTCCGAATACCAGCGATTGCGAGAGCCGCAGCAGCAGCGCTCCGCGGCGCTGGATCCTGCTAAAATCGTAATGGTTGAAGAGATAGAACGACGCCAGAACCAGAATGGTCGCCAGCAATGTCTTCAGCCATAAGCGCTCGTCGCCGAACCGGATACAGATAGCCATGACGCCGCACGAATAAACCAGCGCGCCTTCGAAGATCGACGGAGCGAGCGGTCGAGTGAGATCCTTAGAGATCATCGTCAAATCCTGTTAAGTCACAACGCGGTTGAGCACGGCGCCCAGGAGGCGCTGTTCATTGAGTAGGGCGACGGCTTTGGCCATTTGACTGGTAGAGGCGCCGCCCTCTCGTATAACAATCAGTGTCGCGTCCGTGTGGTGTTCGAGCAGTCTGGCGTCGGCCGCCGCCAGCAGCGGCGCGGAATCGAACAGGATGAAGTCAAATTCCGGACTCAACGTCCGCATCATCACTTCGAAGTAAGGCGAGGCCAGCAGTTCCGCAGAGTTCTCGACTTGCGCGCAAGTCGGCATAAGGTTGAACCCGATCGGTTGCAGCCAGACCATCGCATTGCCTGGCGCCAGGCCTTTCGCGACGGCTTCGGCCAGTCCCATCGTCGAATCAATTCCGAGCAGTCGCGACGCCGAAGGCCGCAGAAAATCACTCTCGACAACCAGCACGCGCTGTCGCGCGCGAGCGAGCGCCGCGGCCAGATTGAGCGTTACAGTGGTACGGCCGTCGCCTTTTTGCGCCGAAGCGATTAACACGCGCTTCAGTTTTCGCGAGGCGGCGGCGGAGATCAGGGAAATGACAAGCCGGTTGTATGGCGCGATGGCATGCGGGTCGAAATCGTTAAATGCGATCAGGCCCGGATCAAGTCGCTTCGGCCTCAGATCCACTTCACGGACGGGAAAGGTCGGCTGACGAACTTGGATAGTCGCGTCATCTAAACGATTGCCGCGATTCCGCTCCCACTCGAAGTACGGCCTCGTATGACGAAATGGGAGGTCTCCGTCATCTACACTGTCCAGCGGTTCTGATTCGGAGATCATTCCCGAGGCCGGTTCATGCGCCACATAAGATTCGGAGATCTTCTCTGAGGCCGGTTCAGGGGGCGCATATTTTCTCGTGACTCCATCTTCAGTGAATTCTTCCATGCTTGAGCCTTTCCATTTCGTGCGCAGGTTTCAAACCATTGGCTATCGGCTCGCCAGAATCTGAAAAATCTGAGCGCGGTCGATAACTATGACGAAGACCGGGATCATCGCGCCGAGGAGCAGCGCAAGTCCCATCCAGCGCAGCCCCCACAACACCCGGCGCCGGCTGCGCTGTGATGGCGTGAATGTCTCGGGGATCACCGCCAACACGGGAGTCCCCAGGTAATACTCAACATCGTTGTCGCTGCGGATCAGGAAGAGGCGCGGGATCTCCCACGCCGCTGCGATCACCAGCCCCAACGCCAGCGCGATTCCCGCTCCGATCAGCATAAGCATCCGGCGATTTGGAGCGACCGGCGCCGGCTGCGCGAGTGGCGCGTCAACCACCTGAAACACCTCTCCCTTCCGGCCGTCATTGCCAAACAGTTTCTGCAGCGAATCCTGTCTATCCATCAGCCAGTTGTATCGTCCCATCAGGCGATCGTATTCGGCCTTCGCCTCATTGAGGCGGACGCCGGAGGCGATTTCCGCAGGGCCGACGTTAGGCTGCTCTGGGGGCAGTTCTTTCAAGCCCTCCGTTTTGCGGCTCAAATCGCGGCGCGCAACTTCCAGATCGTTTTCGAGGCGCTGCAATTCGCGTCGCATCGTGCGAAGTTCAAGGGCCTCGGGCGACGCCGAGTTACCAGCCGCGCCTGAGTTCGCTCCGCTGGCCGCTTCAAGCCGCGCGATCTCCTGGTTGATCGAGGCCAATTGAGACTTCGCCTGGATCATCTTGGGATTCTTCTCGGTGGCGGAACTGGCAAGATCTTTGACTTGCCCTTCGACCTCGGCCCTTCGCGCCAGTAGAACGCCGTAAGCGCTGTTCGTCGCAAGCCGGTTGGCGGGCGCGGCGGAACTGACCAGTTTCTCCTGTTCGACGATCTGCCGCTTCTGCGCATCTATCTGTCGCGCGAGCATGAACTCCTTGTCGCCGAGCGAGCCTATTGAGTCGGTGGCGGCAAGTCGCTGTGCGCGGATCGCCGCAGGGTTGTTATTGAGGCTCCCACTTCGGAAAAGCGCCTGATCGCGTTGCGGCGTGAGCCCCTGTAATTGCGTTTTGATCTCCGCGATCTGGGCTTGGAACCGTTCGAGTTCCGTCGCGGCCTGCCCCCGTATCGCGGCGTTCGTCTGCTCGAAGATCGAAATCAGGTCCGCTACCACGCGCTGGGCGACCCCCGGATCCGTGTAACGGTAACTGATCGTCAGTGACTCCGGCCCGTCAGGGTAATAATTGCGCATTTTGACTTCGATCTTGATCGCCTTGCGCAAACGCTCAACCGCGGCGCCCGGATTGGGGGGCGCCCCGGGAGTCTGAGGGTAAAGGTCGTAGCGGCGGACGATCTCAGACAGATTTCCCTGGCTGGTCATTCGCTGCGTCAAAGCGCTGAGCGGCGGGCTTGACAGCGAAGGATCATTACTGCCATTGCCCTGGTTTGCGATGACGATTAACGCGTGAGATTCGTAGACACTGGGAATGCGGCGGATGATCTGTAATGTCGCAATTGACACGGAAGCGGCCACCAGGATAATCAGCAGCTTCTTCCGCCACAGGATTCCCAAATATTCAAACAGGCCTCGTGGTCTCATGATTCCCATAACTACCTCAACTACTCCTTCAAAGCTTCAACTTGATACCTGTCGCTACATAAAACAGAAGCAGGCCGAATGAGAGCAGGATCAACGACTCAGCTTCTGTCAAGATGAACGAACTCTTGTTACTTTTACCACCGGGCGCGTCGCTGGCTGTTGTCTGCGCTCCTATGTCGGATTAGTCGCCGACTGTTTCCCATAATTAGTTGCGCGCCCCTGACCTTCAGCAAGCTGTGAATAATGTTTGATTGGTTGCTCATGATTCGTCTCCCTTCTCATCGCTCTCTATGGACGTACGTAGACACACGAATCCCGTAGTCGTGTAGACCATAAAGGAAACCTCGTGACGAGGTAGCGTACCGGTTGTTCGGCATACCCAGTCACCGTGGGAGTGTTATAAGGGCATGTCCGACATCACGCGGTTATCTAGTTGTTATTCTTGAGGTGCAGAGGTAAGGAATAGCTCTGGGTACAGATCCTTTACCACTTAACCGTTATCCTTTTGAACCATTTCTCCCAACCATTAATAGCGCCAGGGTTAAATGTGGTGATACCGAAAACTGAAACTATTACCTACGGTATTGCTAGCGCTCGCGCTCCACGCGCTTTTGGCCTTATTCGTGGACACACGAATCCCGCAGTTGTGTGGACCATAAAGGAAACCTCGTGACGAGGCAGCGTACCGGTTGTTCGGCATACCCAGTCGTCGTGGGACCGTCATAAGGGCATGTCCGACATGGCGTGGTTTTCTAGTTGTTCTTCTTGAGCTGCAGAGGTAAGGAATAGCTCTGGGTACAGATCCTTTACCACCTAACCATTATCCTTTTGAACCTTTTCTCCCAACCTTTAATGACTCCAGAGTTAAGTGTGGTGATACCTAAAACTGAAATTATTACGTTGGGTATTGCTAGCGCTTGCACTCCACGCGCTTTTGGCTTATTTCGGTGTGGCCATTTGCAACACTGAATGTAGCCGAAATCCACAAAATCAACACTCAATCCGCCTGCTTGCGCCAACTAATAATCGTAAGTCGTTCACTTTACTTCCCATAATCAATGACCCAGTTTCGTAGAGCATTGAAGATAGCAAGAGATATGCCAATCTTTTCGCGGCGCCGAATCTGGTTATGTCTTGGGAACGAATCGCAAGCGTATAAACCGAGAACAATAAGGGCGCCGCGTTTACCTGCAACGACGATTGCTGGTCGAATCTGACTGTGGCCGGTGGGGTGGTTCTGTTTTAGTGGAAACAAGCGCCGCTTAGGGCGGATTTCAATTGGATGTAAGGGAAGGAGCGCTAAGGATCGCTCCGGTAAGGCGCCGGGAGAGGTAGCGACCGGGCGCCAGTGA
>DATEMG010000726.1:0-4834 GCA_035275805.1 Blastocatellia bacterium | reverse complement strand
ATTTGTCATTGTGGCGCCACTCAGTTCCTGCAATGACAAATGACCGATGACAAATGAACAATGAAACCGTTTCTTACAGCGCCCGGAGCCGATCCAGAACCTCCGCCAAAATTCTCGAGGCCTCATCAATAGAAATCCCGCTTACGCCGACGACTTTATTCTTCGATGTCTGGCCGGAGAGGATCGCGATCCGCCGCCGCGGCGCGTCGAAGAGTTCGGCAAGCAGCCGGATCAACTCTTCGTTGGCCTGGCCCTCGACCGGGGGCGCGGCGAGGCGGATCTTCAAAACGCCGTCGAGTTCGCCCACGACGCCGTTCTTCGACGCGCGCGGCTGAACGCGCACGTTGAATGTCACCACGCCGTCTTTCGTCGCCAGTTTGATCAAGACCCGAAGAAGACCGCGACCACGGCGCTCGCCGCGAGCGAGAGCACTAACCAGAGAATCAGAAACGAGAACCCGGCGAGCGCCCCGCCGAACTCGAAGACCCTCAGCAGAGGGCTGATGCGATGCATTGACCAATAGGCCGCGCGGTTGAACCTGCCTGAAATCCAATTGATGAAAACCATGGTCATCAACGTCATCAGAAAGAAGATCACCGCGAGCAGCGAAGCGCCTATCAATGTGTATACGCCGCGGGCGACATCGCCAGCGGCCAGAAATTTCAGACTCGTACCCAGCCCGCCCAGCACGGTGTTGAGGTACCCTATGACGCTCAAAGCGACGTACCAGACGATCGCCACGGCGATCAATACCAAGAGGTAGGTCGGATCGAATTTCAGCGCCTGTTTGAGCGGAAAGTAGAATTGAGAGCTGCGGACATAATAGACCAGGTCGTTGGTCGGTTTTCTCAAGTAATAAGAAAGGCGGCCGAAAGGATTGGCCCCCAGGACGTCGTTCAACCACCGCAACGCCAGAAAGATCACCACCGCCCCAACTGTGATGTTGATCAATAGTCTCGCGATCCGGCTGATCCAGTCCGCCAGGATGATCAGCATATCGCCGAGTGAAAGTCCCATAAATCACCTTTTCCTTATTGGCGCGCGCCGAAGAGCGCCGCGCCGACGCGGATAAACGTCGCGCCTTCTTCTATTGCAACCTCGAAATCGCCGCTCATGCCCATCGAGAGGTCGATGAAACTTTCCCCGGCGGCGCCGGCCTCCCGCGCCTCATCGCGCAAGCGGCGCAGACGCAGAAAGAAAGGCCGCGCGTCCTCCGGGTTCTCGGAGAACGGCGGCACGGCCATCAATCCTTTGAGTTCCAGATTGGGGAATTTGCCGATCTGTTCGCAGAGCGGAAGAACTTCGTCGGGCGCCGCGCCAGTTTTGGCCTCCTCGCCGCCGAGGTTGACTTCGATGAAGATCGGCAGCCGCTTGCCGGATTCAGCCGCGAGGCGGTCAAGCCGCTCGGCGATTTTAAGGTCGTCTACGGAATGGACGGCGTCGAAGAGTTCTACCGCGCGCCGCGCCTTGTTCGATTGCAGATGACCGATCAGATGCCACTGGACATTGCGCTCGGCGCTGAGCGGCTTAAGTTCGTAAATCTTGTCGGCGGCTTCCTGGACTCGACTTTCGCCGAGCGTGCGGACGCCCGCTTCGATGGCCTGGCGGATGCGGGCGGCGGGGACGGTCTTGCTGACGGCGACGAGTGTGATTTCGGAGGACTGGCGGCCGGCGCGTTCGCACGCCGCCACTATACGCCGATTAATCTCCTCCAGCCGCGCCCTCAAATCCTTCGACTCCTCAGAAAAAGATCGGGAGTAGGGAGTGGGCAGTGGGGAGTGGGGAGTCAAGCAAGCGACTTCCTTGACTCCCACTCCCCATTCCCCACTCCCCATTCCCGATCTTCTTGAAATCCAGAGATTATTTAGTGTCCTTAGGTTCGGTGTAAGTCTGACGGTGCTGCACGACGATCAACTTCGGATCTATCTGATCGCCGAGGTTGACCTTGACCTGGATCTTTCGACGTTTGCCATCACGCCTGGTGTTGGTCGGCGTGTAACCCAGGCTGTATTCGTTGCGCACCAGCGCCTGGATTGTCTGCATCGCGGCGGGGATTTCGCCGGGGAAGGTGATTTCGATGTATTTGCCGCCGGTCGAATTGGCGAAGGTTTTCAGCGTGTTTTGGGCCTGCAGAAAGGTCATCCGGTCGAACGGGATGCCGCCGATGTTGAGTCCGCGCCCCGGATCGAGACCCTGGTCAAACTTCTTCATGAAAAGATTGCCAATACCGAGGACGTAGATCGGCACCCCGGAATTCTCGACGATCTTTCGCGCTTCGTCGAAATTGATCTTGCTGAAAGTGTCGAGGCCGGAAGCAATGAGCAGGATCGCCGTCCGCGAGTTGACTTCGTAAAGCCCTGCGTATTCCATCTGGTTGTTCTTGTCGGCGTCCTTGCCGTCTTCCAATACCACCGCGTCTCCCTTGCCGCCGCGCAAGACGAATTTCAGAGCGTCGAACATGTTGCTTTCGGAGAAAGCCGGGTTGTTGCGGATCAGCAAAGCGATCGCCTGCATGAGCTTGTTCTTGTCGTCCGTGAAATCGACCAGCGGTGTGGGGCGGATGTCGTAAGCGACAATCGAGATGAAATCTTTAGGCTGGACGAAGCGGTTTACGAATTCATAGGCCGGACGGAGGACTTCAACGCGGCCGGGTTCGAAAAACCCGCCCGTGCCGGAGCCGAGCACGTCAATCAGCTTGCTGTATTCCAACAGCAGCACCATCGTCACCGGGGCTTCGGGGGTGGCGAAGTTTTCGACCTCCTGCTTTATGCCGTCTTCATAAATCTCGAAATGCTCCTTCTTCAATCCCTGAATGATCCCACCGGTCTTTTTGTTGTAAACGACCGCTTCGACGTTGACTACGTCAGTGCCGATGGTGATTGAGGAGGGCGGAAGGGATTTTTCGACCTTTGTTTCCTGCTTCTGCGGGTCATTGGGATCGCCGCTGGCGTTGGGGTTCTTCTTCTGTTTGTCGGAAGATTTGCGCCCGGCCTGCGCAAACGTTCTGTCGGTTGCGAGGAAGCTGTCGGCTACGGCCGCGGCCACGAGCGCCACGGCGACGGCGAACGCCAGCTTCAGTTTCCAACTCCGATTCGTACTGGACTGTTTGTTCATGGCGGTACCTCTATTTTCCGCGTTTCGATCTTCGCGCCATCTGATCAACAGGCGGCGATAGTGGGATTATCGATTCAACTGACCTGGGAGAATGTTCCGGACAATGATCATGATTAACCTGCCCAGTCTAGCAAAAGCGATAAATGATGAAAAGTTATTGGTGGGCCAACTAGAAAAGACCTGCGCGACGGAACGATAGAGCGGAATCGGCCGGTCGCTACCACCCCGACGCCGTATCAAACTGCAAAGAACTGATACATAAACGGTAGCGACCGGTCGCTTGTGAAGCCGGTCGCTACCGAACCAGCCGCGAGGCAGATAAATCCGAAATTTTGAATCAGGCAGTACGAAATTTCGGATTGGGAGGGAGATTTCTTAAGCTTTAATGGAAGCATAACTCAAAGCATTTCAGCGCTTAGCTTTATGGCGCTTGGCGATGGCGATTACGCCGGTTGAATTAATCACAAGAATTATGCTAGCCTCCGCAACCGTGAACGCGCTTGCCGTCGGTTTTTGCATCCCCTTTACTGTCCTGACGGCGCTCCAAAAGAGTAGTAACTGACAGCTCATAGCCCGCTGGATCACTCAATGCCCTGACGCAGTGTGGCTTTCCCCATGCTCGGTCCCCAAAATCCTGGGGACGGCAAGAGTCAGGAGTTACGCAAGATGAAAAAAAAAGATAAACGGTCTTACACGTTTGTTTTTGCTCCAACGTCCAGCTTTCCTCTCAGGAAGTTCAACGTTTACCACAAAGCCCTATACGCGATCGTGGGATTCGCCATTGTCGGTTTGCTGACCGTCTCCTACGGCGCATACCGGCTCACGCAACATGCGTTTGTCGTGGCCAAGCTCAACATCCTGGAGCGCCACAACCGCGAGTTGAAGGAAGAGAATCAGGAAGCGAAAAGCAAAACCGATCAATTGCAGACTCGGCTGGCCGCCCTCGATTCGACTCAGCGCAAATTGGCCGAGGCATCAGGCGTAAATCGAAACGCCGACGTCAGCAGGGACATCGGCCGCGGAGGCCCTGGCGGCGAAACAAAGCTGAGCGACATCGAGAAGATTACCGAATCATTGGAGAGCGAGCTGCGGAATATCAAAGACGTTTTCGACCGGAACCAGATCAAACTCGCATCGACCCCGAGCGGCTGGCCCGTGCGTGGTTACATCACCGACGGTTTCGGGACGCGTCGCAACCCCTTCGGCGGGGGGTATGAAAACCACGCCGGCCTGGACATCGCTACCAATCACGGCACTGCTATCGAGGCCACGGCTGATGGAAAAGTCATTTACTCCGGCATTTACGCCGGTTACGGCAACATTGTGGTGATCGACCACGGTTACGGCATCACGACCCGCTACGCCCACATGTCGCAAATTGGCGTGCGCACAGGGCAGCACGTGACGCGCGGCAAGGTCATCGGAGCGGTGGGCAGCACGGGCCGCTCTACAGCCCCACATTGCCATTACGAAGTCCGTCTGCACGACCGCCCGGTCAATCCGCTCAGTTACATCTCGATCAACAGATAGTCGTACCAGAGCGGCTCACACAATCTGATCAACTCAACCGCCGACTATATAGTGTCCGTCGACCTCGGTCCTCGTTTCGGCCATTAAATATCGATAGACAAAAAATAGCCCTCGTTTACCTACCATATCATCACGCCACTTATTACAGTGTTAACTATGTTTTTGAGTATTTGAACTCCTGAGATTGATA
>DATEMG010000725.1:0-11896 GCA_035275805.1 Blastocatellia bacterium | reverse complement strand
TATTGGCAAGAGGGAATGTTTGAGGAAGCTGTTGACAGCTTCCAGCGCGCGGTAGCCGCGTCAAAAGGCGACGTTCCTATCCAGGCCGAATTGATCGCCGCTCGCGCAATGGCCGGCGACCGGGATGAAGCCCTCCGTCTGCTGGACGAAAAGCAGTCGAATCCATCCGAGAAATATTCATCTTCGTACTTCCTCGCGCTCATCCACCTGGCCCTGGGTGATGATCAAAAGACGCTCGACTTGCTAGAGGCCGCTTACCTGGAGCGTGCCGCTCAACTCATGTGGCTCAACGTGGAGCCCCGCTTCCAACGGCTGCGCGAATACCCGCGGTTCCGTGACCTGCTCCGTCGCATTGGTTATTGACCTTCCGAAATTAATTTCACTGCTCAAAAAAAATGCGCCTTCACGTCGGTGTGAAGGTTTTGTGAAGTCCGCCCTGGTAGTTTCCGCGCCGGATCGGATGCGAGCGAACGGCGCCAATCCATAGTGAGGGGGAATGATCTTCCAAAAGACGACATCCCCTCCTCGTGAGTTGGCGCCAGTTCGCTCGCGGTGAATTAATAAAGAGGAGCGCGAGTAAACAACTCGCGCCACAATTCCTTATGTGGGGCGAGTTGTTTACTCGCCGTGTTTGAGGCCTTGTACGATCAGGAAAGAAGCGCGAGGCGAACGACTCGCGCCCGGAGTCTCGTATACACAATTGCAAACCGCTCTAAATTTTCGTCTACGGAATTTTTGAAATAAATCCGACCGGATCACATCAAGACCGGCGGAGGCGGTTCGAGTATTCCTCGAAGCGCATCCTCATCCAGATAGTAGACTGAGTTGCAGAAATGGCAGGTCAGTTCCGCGCCCTTGTCCTTTTCGATCATGTCTTCGACTTCTTCACGTCCGAGCGCGGTGACGATCCTCACGACACGCTCGTAAGAGCATTTACAACGGAACTCGACCGGACGCGATTCGAGGGTGTCGAAGGAAAGGCCTTTGAGGGCGAGTCGCAACATCTCGGTGGCGTCCGCGCCGCCGCGAATCGCCTCGGTGACGGACGGGGCGTCCGCCGCGGCTTTCTCGATTGCGGCGATCGCGCTCTCCTCGGCGCCGGGCATCGCCTGAATCATATAGCCACCCGCCGCGGTCACGCGCTCCCGCTCGGATTCGACGAAGACTCCGAGCGAGACCACCGAATTGATCTGCTCGGAGACCGCCAGGTAATGCGCGATGTCCTCGGCGATCTCTCCCGAAACGATCGGGGTCGAGCCGTAATAAGGCTCCTTCATCAAACCGATCTCGAACCCGGCTTCGCGAATGACGTGCAACATCCCGCCGCCGACAATCCCTCTCACGTCGAGTTTCCCCACTGAATTCGGGGGCAGGTGCGCCGCCGGGTTCTTAACGTAGCCGCGAACCGAGCCGCCCGCGCCGGCTTCGGTGACGATGCCGCCGACCGGGCCGTCACAATCGAAACGGAGGGTGATGTATTCGAGGTCTTTGAACGCGCAGCCCAACAGCAGCGCCCCGCTCAGTGTCCTCCCGAGCGCGGCCGAGGCCGTGGGCGCGGTCCTGTGACGATCGCATGCCTCGGCGACGAGATCGGTAGCCACCACCGCGATCAGGCGAATCATGGCGTCTGCGTTGGTGGCCAGAATCAAATGGTCTTGTTTATGTTCCAATTTCATATGCCGTAAGACGCCCCCAAATTGCGCCGTCACTCCTGGTATCGCGCCGGCTGCGCGCGCAGCAACACCCAATCGCATTCGGGCGAGCAACTGGCGTTGAAGTTCTGTTCTCCGATTTTCTCGGCGCGCAGCAATCCTGATTTAGTCACGCCGTCTCTCCACCGCTTTGGCGTCATAACCAGGATACTCTGACTGCGGCCGGCCTCGATGAGCATCTCGATCTCTTCGCCGGACTTGGCGGTCACGAGTTCCGAGCGTTCATCGCGCAGCGGCAGATTCGCGGCGTAAAAATTTATGCTCTGGTCATTGTTGATGAAGAAGACTAAACGCTCGTAGGGACGCGCCGATTCAAGAGCCGTCAGCGAGAGTCTCTTCAAAGACTCCCGATTGCCCAGCCCGGGGAAGACCAGATGCGTGGCGGCGACGAGTATCACAGCCAGCCCGATCGGCAGATAGAGCGTGGCGACTCTGCCGTTTTTGAATAACAGCAATCCCAGGTAGATGGCTGCCGCTAGAAAGGCGATCGATCCCATCAACCACGCGTCGCGCGCGCTCACGCCGAGTTCGCGCTGAAGAAGAAAGCCGGCGCCGATTCCGGCCGCCGCCGTGAACGCCGCCGTCAAAAACTGCGGCAGCGCCGGAGGCCGCGATTCATCGCGCCACCAGCGCTCGAGTTCCCCGCCTATGACCAGCGCGACCGCCGGAAAAATCGGCAGTATGTAGCCCGGCAGCTTCGAACCCGAAAACGAGAAGAAGGCTATCGGGGCGACGATCCAGAGGAGCAAAAACAGATGGAGCCGGTCATTGGGAATGACTTTGGTTGTGGGATAGACTTCAGTCTGTCCCAGTTCAGTCCGTCCGCGCCCGGCGCGAACCTTAGTCCGCGTCACTGACGAGAGCAGATAGAACGACCACGGGAAACACCCAGCGACTGCGACCAGAGGGAAAAAATAGAACGGCTGCGGGTGGCGGTATTTATTCGACAGGTAACGCTGGAAATGATGGCCGATGAAAAATTCGTCGATGAATTCGCGGCCGTTCCTCGCGATAACCGGCGCGTACCAGACGGCCGCCGTCGCCAGGAATATCAACGCGCCGAATATGATCAGGCGCGGTCTCAGCAGCGACCTCCAGGCGCCGGTCAGAATCAGGTATGGCGCAATGATCATCATCGGCAGGGCGACTCCGGCCAGGCCCTTCGCCAACGTCGCCAGGCCCAGCGCGAAACAGAAGACGTACCAGAGCCGGTCGTCGCCGGCCCCCGATTCTTTGCTCTCCCAGAGAAAGAAGCTGAGGAGCGCGAATTCGATCGCGACGGTCAGCGGCAGGTCGCATGTTACGCCGCGCGCGAAGCCCGGCCATAACCCGCAGGTAACGAGCGCCGCCGCGCTCAAATATCCGAACCGCGCCGAACGCGCGCGGCGGCCGAAGAAGTAGAGCAGCAGCGCGGCTAAAGTCGAGGCCACGGCGACGCCGAACCGGGCGCCGAATTCGTTCTCGCCGAACACCGCGTAGCCCGTGGCCAGGAGCCAGTAGGCCAGCGCGGGCTTCTCGAACCATTTGATCCCGCCGAGTCGCGGAGTAATCCAGTCTCCGGTCGCGTACATCTCTCGCGCGACTTCGGCGTAGCGCGGTTCGTCGGGGCCGATGAACGGCAATCGCCCGAGCCCGTAGAAGTAGACGGCCCCGCACAGAAAGAGGAGCGCGATCAAATAGAAGTGTTCGGGATTGTCTCTTTCTCTGATTAAAGGAAGACGGTCGGTTCGCACAATTGATATTTCAAATTTGATGATTCAAGTTAAAATTGCAGTCTTCAGAGTAGCATTCAAACTTGAAACTTGAAATAGGTGTCAGGTGTGAGGTGTCAGGTGTCAGCGGTTGTTCAGTCGTCACAAACGGCAGAAATCTGAAATCTGAAATCTGAAACCTGAAACCTGAAACCTGAAACCTGGAACCTGAAAATGGTCGACAAAATTAAAACCGCAGTCATCGGCGTTGGGAGCCTGGGGCAGGCTCATGCCCGCGTCCACGCCTCTTTCGAACAGGTCGAACTCGTCGCCGTCTGTGACCTCAACGAAACCCGGGGCCGCGAGATCGCCGAACGCCATATGACGCGTTTCGTTCGCGACTATCGCGAACTGCTAGACCAGGTCGAGGCGGTCAGCGTGGCGACTCCGACCGTCAGTCACTTCGAAATCTCCCGCGCCTTCCTGGACGCGGGCGTCCACGTCCTGGTCGAAAAGCCGATTGCCCGCTCGCTTGACGAAGCGGATGAAATGATCAGCGCCGCCGAATCGAAGAATCTGGTTTTGCAGACAGGCCACATCGAACGTTTCAACCCGGCTTTCGTGGCGCTGCGGCGGCGCATCGAACGCCCGAGGTTTTTTGAGGCTCACCGGATGGGCGTCTTTACGCCGCGCTCGCTCGACGTGGACGTGGTGATGGATTTGATGGTTCACGAACTGGACATCATCGCCACCCTGGTCCGAAGCGACGTCGTCAAAATCGAGGCGGTCGGGGTCCCGATACTGACGCCGAAAATCGACCTGGCAAACGCCCGGCTCGAATTCGCCGACGGCTGCGTCGCCAACATCACCGCCAGCCGCGTCGCCGGCGAACGGCTGCGCAAGCTGCGCGTCTTTCAACCGAACGAATATTACTCGCTCGATTACGCCGAACAACAGGTGACGGCGCTCAAACTGATCCCGCCGAAGACCGGTGGGGCCTTGCCCCAAATCGCGGCGGAAAGCCTGGCGGTCGAAAAACGCGAGCCTCTGCTGGCGGAAATCGAATCTTTCATCACCGCCGTTCAATCGCGATCCGCGCCCGAGGCCGGCGGGGCCGAGGGCCGCCGCGCGCTGGCCTTAGCCATAGAAGTTTTGGAGCAGATCAAAGCCCATTCCGAACGCGCGGGCCTCGGGCTGAATTTCGAATAAGACAAAATCTGCCACAGAGACACAGAGGCACAGAGAAAGAGAGACAGAGGGAAGGAGGGACAGCGGGGCAGAAAATTAAGGACGATCCATTTCTCTGTTTCTCCGCCTCTCCATCTCTGTGGCTCTGTGGCTCTGTGGCTCTGTGGCTAACCCCCAGGAGGTACCATGTTCAATCTCGACGCGTTGGACAAATTGATAGCCGTGATCGTAGCGTTGCTGGTTCTCAGCCTCATCGTGCAATCAATCCAGTCCGCGATCAAAAAATTCTTCCGCATCAAATCGCTTCAGCTAGAACAGTCTCTGATACACCTGTTCTATTACTTGCTCGACAAAGACGCGATCAAGTCTATGCGCTCGGTCTCGGACCGGGCGCCACTGATCCGGGCGTTTTTCTCGTTCGTCCGGAAGTTCATTCCCGGCCATTCGGAGCCGCTGGAAGCGCGAGATCCGCAGGTCGGAGCCTTATACCAGGCGGTCGTCGAAGAATTTCTGCGGGCCGGGCGCGTGTCACCGCGCGGCAAAATGATGATCGAATCGGTCTCGAAAGACGAGTTAATCAAATTCATCGGGCAGGTAAGGGTCGGGGATCTGATCAAACACGTCCCGCCCCCAGTACGCGAGAATGTGTCGAAGATCAAGGATGAGGTCGCCGGCGCGCGGAAGGCCGTCAAAGAATTCTTCATCAAACATCGCGCGCTGATCGAAAAGACCCCGCTGGCCGAAATCGAAAAGCCGCTGTTGGAACTCCTCTCGGACGCCCATCAATTTTTAGACCTGAATAACAGCGACCTGACGCTCGGCGAGCTGAGCGAATCGGCGCTCGCCGCGGCGCGCAAAACGCTCGACGCGGCGCCCGACTCGATAGAGGCGACGCTGCTCCAATTGAAAGACCCCGCGAGCGGCGAAGCGATTCAGGCCTTGGTGAAATTGCAGAATATGCTCGAACCGCTCTCAGCCGAGATAAAGGCCGTCCTCGCGCTGCGGCAAAAATTGAGCCAGTTGCTGGGGAAAGTCGAAGCCTGGTATGACACGATCATGCGTAGCTTCGAGGAGCGTTACACGCGGAGCATGAGGAGCTTCTCCATGGCCATCAGCTTCGCCGTGGTCGCGCTGCTCAACGCGAACCTCTTCGACATCTACCGCGAAATTTCAGCCAATGAATCGAAGCGGAACCTGATCGTTCAATCGGGCGAGCGGATCGCATCCAGACTGCGTGAACAGCCGGCGGCCAACAGTGGCGAAATAAATCAGACGCTCCAAGACTGGTCGAGAAAATCATACGAGGAGATCGAACAGAACATGTCGCTACACACGGCGCTTGGCTTCACCGGCCCGCGCTGGATCGTGGACGCCTGGAAAAACCCACAACGGCCGACGACACAAAAGATCGTCGAAACGGTGGCCGGATGGCTGATAACGACGATGCTGCTCAGCGTCGGCGCGCCTTTCTGGCAGGACGCGCTCGAATCGCTTTTCGGCCTCAAGAATTTTCTGCGCAAAAAGGAACAGGCTGGCGCTTAATATGCTAGCATTGCGCTCAATCCCGACGGTCACTCGTTTATTGATCTTGAGGGAGGGTTAAATGAAACACTCAGTTGTACGTTTCTTTGCAGCTGTATTATTCGCGGTTTCCTTCGCCGTTCTTCCGATTCGGGCGCAGGACGCGGCGACCACGCTGGGCCTTTCGGTCAGATTCCGCACGCTGAAAAACACCGAGCGGATGAGCGACGAAACGCGCAAACTGGTCGAGGAACTTGAATCCAAAGCCAGGGCCGCGACCGGCGGCCAGAAATACGGCGACGCGCTCAAATATTACTCTCGCGCAATGGCGCTGATCCGCAATCAGCCGTGGACGCCGTCGCGCGAGATGAGCGTGGCGATGCAAATCAAACTCGACCGCTCCGTCTTCGATCCCGGAGACGTCGCGCGCATCACGATCTCGCAGTCGTTCGCGCCGGACGAGCCGATAGCGGGCAAGCTCAGCGGCTCGATCTCGTTGAAAAATTCAAAACAGGAAAAAGAATTGAAAGGGGTCAGTGGCGTCGAGCCTGACTTCACGAAACCTGTTTCGATTGAAGCCGCTATTCCCGCCCTGGCTGACGGCAATTATCAAATCACGTTGACGCTCATTCCGAAAGACGGCGAACCCATAATCAAACCCGCGCCCGTTCTCATCGCGCGAGGATTGAACGCCCAGGCCGCGGCGATCAAAAAACGCGCCGCGCTGATCGCCGCAAAATTGAAAGCGGACAAGAAGGACGGCCTATCGCTCGCCATCCCCGCGGTCGAATACGCCGTTTCGATGGTCGAAATGGCCAATTCGGGGCGGCTCTCGGTGGAGCGCGCCGACGTGAAGGGCTCCGTGGTCAACGCCTCGACGACGCTCGACAGGATAGAGAAAGGCGAAGACCCGCTGCGCGCGAGTCGCGGCGACATTCAATGGGCCTACCGTTCGGCCATTGACGACACGGTGCAACCTTATCGGTTTTATATACCGGCCAATTACGACGCGAAGAAGAAATGGCCGATGGTCGTCGCGCTGCACGGAATGGGTGGGGATGAGAACAGCTTCTTCGCGGGGTACGACAACGGGGCGATCCGCCGCGTCGCCGAAGAGCGCGGATACATCGTCGTCTGCCCGAAAGGCCGGGGGCCGTATTCGATGTACCTGGCCGCGGCCGAACGCGACGTGATTGACGTAATCAACGGGATGAAGCGCGACTTTTCGATTGACGACGACCGCGTCTATTTGATGGGCCATTCGATGGGCGGTTACGGCTCGTGGTCAATCGCGGTCAACAACCCCGACGTCTTCGCGGCGATCGGGCCGATTGCGGGCGGAGGGACTCCTTTCTCGAGACCTAAACTGAAAGCGATCACTCACATTCCCTGGGTGGTCGTTCACGGCGACAACGACCCGACCGTGCCCGTCGAAGAATCTCGAAAAATGGTCAAGGCCGGCAAAGAGCTAGGCGTCGAGATCAAATACACCGAAGTCCCCGGCGGCAATCACAGCGACGTTGTCGTCCCGGCGTTCAAAGACGTCTTCGACTGGTTCGACGCGCACAAACGCCGTCCCAAAGCGGCGTCGGCAAATCAGTGAGCCGCATGTAGCGCTAAGTCTGTTCAACTGCTGCGTATACGTGGCAGCAATTGTTTTGCGGCAAGGGACGCATCAATAGAACGCTGATGACGCGGACGGGCGCGGATCATCGCGGATAAAACCTGAAAAGGATCGGCGTCAATCCGCTCTATCGGCGTCATCCGCGTTCTATTAACCCGTACACTGATCTGAATACAGCTCTAAAATCCTCAAGCCCCAACACCCCACTTCGGAAATCGGCGGTCGGGACCCTTTCGGGCGCGCCACAAAGTCGGAACAGGCGCCGTCAGCGATATTTGAGATTCTCTGCCTGGCACGAGAGTTGAAAACGCCGAAGTATTCCGCCTATGGGCGAAAAAACAACTAACGGAGGCGCTATGACTCAAGAGAGAATCTTTGACGGACGTGAGATGACGCAGTCCGAACTCGAGACGATACGGCGGATCATCGACGAGGTGAACGTGGAGATTGTCATTGAGGATGGCGATATAGTCATTCAGGCGACCTGTGATAACCACATCGTTGAGCCAATCGCGCGTTGTGATCTGCGGCGTGTGGTTGCGTACTCCGCAGGCGCCGCCGCGCACGATGAAGGGGAAAAGGCCATTTTTGCGCTCGCCGGGTTGTTCTCGAAATGCGCGCAGGTCGTCTTAAACGAGGCGGAGCCGCGCTACGAGGAACGAGAAGAGTCTGACAGTCTAGGAGGCGTAGTCAGGCTGTTTGCCAGCAATGACCGCGCTGCGCTCGATCTGCGCGAAGATCATTCGCGCCTTTGAAACAGAAGCCGGGCGATTGACCCGGCTTCCCGTTTTGTTGGCGGTCGTGTAAATCGGCGATTGTTGAATCGCTACACTACCGCCGACGAACGAAGTCGGTGGGTAATGGAGGCGCGCTCGCTGGAGCCTGCCGATGCTTAGTCGCCTGTTCGAACGCGTACGCTAAGGCGATCAAGGTAGGCTCACTGAATGCGCGGCCCGTAAACGCTACCCCGAATGGCGCAGGGTTCACGACAGCGCCCGACGGCGGAACGAAGCCGCCAGGAACCACAATGCTCGGATAACCTGCTTTGGCCGGCGCGGCCGCGCCACGGTTCTGGGGAAAGAGGATGGCGTCAAAGTCGTCATCCGTGCCTTCTATGCCATCGGGCCCGTTGAACACCGCGTCCAGACCGGTTCGGGTGAGGGCCAGGTCCAGAGCGCGGTCGGCCAGGTAGCGCTGCGTATCCGCGCTTCCGGGACTCGTGTCGAGCTGGTTGGCGGCGAGGAAAATGGCCTGGCCGTATTTCAGCGCGACCCCCGCATTCGCGTTGTTGAATGCGATGATGTCAGCCAGCGTATGAACCGGAGCGCTTGGGCGGCTTGCCAGATAATTGTTCAGATCGTTCTTTTGCCCATACATCAGCACTGTTGAACAATTGCTAGGGGCGGGGAAAGAAACGCAAATGCCGAAGGCTGAGATGTCAGCCTGGTTGGGGATCTCATATGGATCCGCCACGAACGCGCCCTCACGGCGGAGAGCCTCGATCGCAGCGAGCATTATTTGTTCCTGCGCGGCGGAGAAACCATTCCAATAGGGTACGCGCGGGACGGCGATCCTCGCGCGGCGGAGAGCATGTTTTTTGAGGAACTTCGTGTAGTCTCTTGGGCAGTTGCCAGCATCAAGGCACGGCGCTGTCGCCGCGTCGTTCGGATCAAAGCCGGAGATTACGCTAAGCAGGATTGCTGCGTCAGTCACCGTGCGCGCAAGCGGCCCGGCTGTATCCTGATCAGCGGTGATCGGAAGGATCCCATCTCGACTCACCAATCCAACAGTCGGTTTGATGCCGACTACGCCATTGGACGTGCCTGGACTGAGGATCGAGCCTGACGTTTCTGTGCCCACAGCGACCGGCGCCAGGTTGGCGGACACGGCGATGCCCGAACCTGAGCTCGAGCCGCCAGGCGTTAAGACGGGGCGCCCGTCACTGCCAGGCAGCGGTCGCGGATCGTAAGGATTGAGGCCATAGCCGCCGAGCGAGCTGTATCCTGAAGGCATGCCGATGGCGATGAAGTTCGCGAACTCAGTCAACGTCGCTTTGCCAAGGATGATTGCGCCGGCCTCATGCAGCTTCTGTGTGATGAACGCGTCGTCGGGTGGCGCGGAGCCCGCGAGCGCGACCGAACCCGCCGTCGTCGGCATCCCCGCGGTGTCAATGTTGTCTTTCAGCAGTACCGGGATTCCGAATAGCGGTCCGTGCGCGCGACCGCGGCGCCGGTCGAGGTCGCGCGCGCGCGCTTCCTCGAGAGCATGCTCGTTGATGTGAATGAACGAGTTCAGCATCGGTCCCGCGTCGTCGTAAGCGGCGATGCGATTAAGGTACATCTGCACCAGCTGTTCTGAGGTGATAAGGTGAGAACGCAACGCCAATTGGAGCTCCGGGACTGTGGCTTCAACGAGCTGTAATTGCCGCGCCCCGCCAAACGTCGACTGGGTGGACACAGGGCGTGGGGCAATGGCCATCATGGCCACGAGAATGAGCGCAAATCGTTTCATGGGCGCCTCCTTTGAAAAGCGAAAATGCATTGACTCTCGATCAGACTCCCGAGTAGTCACACGCCTTTAGGGCGATTGTGATAACCAACGGAGCCTATGGTTCAGTGAATGATTTTGATGAATGTTGTTCAGAGGGACACGAAGGTTATCGCTGATTTAATTCAACTGTCAATAATGATCTGTGAATCCGTTGCGCCTCGTGAAGCGCCAGCGCGGTGATGGGATTGACAAAAGATCGCTGTGGCAATCTTTGAAAGCGAACGCGGGCGCGCCGATTCCCCACGCCACTTCTCAAGCTGTTTTGTTTTCACCGAAGACTTCGCGCAGCCGCCGCGCGACAATTTCCGCCTCGCCCGGCTGCATCTGCCACACACCGATTCCGATCTCCTGTTTTTCGGCCTTCGCCGGCGACGAGTTGGGCGCGATCTCTATGGAGGGTTTGCCCTCGCGCAGTCGCTTGCGCGCGTCGTCGGCCGAGAGAGGCAACGCGGCTTTCTCCCAGGTCAAGCGCAAAGTCGGGACGTGATTGGCGATGGGCGGGACGTGAATTTCGGCCTTGACGGCCGCGACTTTCGCCACTCCGTCCGCGATCAATTTGGCGCGGCGCTCCCATTCTTTCCATTCAGCGGCGGCGTCGCGCTTCAGGTACATCTCGACGGCGACCATCATTCCCAAGATCTCTTCCTTGTTGACCTTCATACCGCGGCCTATTGAGTCGCTGTTGGGCGAGCAGTTCAAACGCGCGGCCTCGATCAGGTCTTTGCGGCCGAGCAGCAACCCCGCGCTCTGCGGCCCCCGCAGCCCTTTGCCGCCGGAAAAAGTCACCAGGTCGAATCCCATCTTAGTGTACTTCGACAGGTTCTCGGTCGGGGGCACGTCCGCCGCCGCGTCGTTGAAGGTGGGAATGTTGTGTTTCTTGCCGAGCGCGACAAATTCCTCGATCTTGACCTTGCCCCTCGGGTCGGCGTCATTGAAGAAGAGCATCATCGCGGTCTTTTCATTGACAGCCCTCTCCAGTTCGTCCGAGGTTTCGACCTCGACCATCTTGACGCCGCAGTTGCGCACGGCGTGATCGTAGCCGTAGCGGTGCGACTTCTGGACTATAACTTCGCTCTTCATTCCGGTCCCGGCCAGGTCGGGAATGCGTTTGATCCAGTCGGGATTTTTGCCTGCGACGCAGGCCGCCGCGCCGACAGTCAGCGCGGCGGCGGCGCCCGAAGTGATCATCGCCGCTTCGCAACCGATCAGTTCGGCGACGCGTTTGCCCGCGGCTTCCTGTAAATCGTTGAGCGGCACGAAGGTCGCCGAGGCGTAATTTATCGCCTCGATCACTTCCGGCCGCATCAACGACGCCGTCAACGTAGTGAACGTGCCCGCCGCGTTGATGAACGGGCGAACGTTCAGCTCTTTAAAGTAATCGCGTTTAGCCGATTTCGGCGCGGCCCCGCGGGCGCTCGAAGCGAACAGCCCGCCGATGAACGGGACGCTCGACATCGCATGAAGAAAATTGCGACGGTCTGGCATGTGATATCTTCCTTTCGAATCGCCGGCGCCAAAGCGACTCCGGCGGCGTCAATTCTCTATTGAATGCGAAGCTTTGGAGTGCGGCGTCGAAGCCGCTTTCCTCATTATGAGATTGGCGAAGCTTT